>NZ_BCBP01000043.1:0-82134 GCF_001753955.1 Pseudomonas sp. NBRC 111139 | reverse complement strand
GGGGCGCAAAGCGGCCCCAAATCACAGCACCGATGGATCAGCGCTTGTCTTCAACCTTCCAGGCATTGCCGTCGTAAAACGCCTTCCAACCGGTCGGCTTGCCATCGACCTCGGACTGCACGTACTGCTCCTTGGTCTTGCGGCTGTAACGAATCACCGCCGGGCGGCCATCCGGGTCTTTCTGCGGCGCATCGCACAGGAAGTGGTACTTCGGGTCAATCTCATGCTTGTGCGGCACAATCTCCAGCACCAGCGGCGCACGGGTTTCGCGGTTCTTGGGGAACTGGCTGGCAGCCAGGAACAACCCAGAAGCACCGTCGCGCAGCACGTAGGTATCATCGACCTTCTCGCACTTGAGCTCCGGCATGTCCACCTTGTCCATCTTCGGTGGCGCCGCCTCGCCGCTCTTGAGCAGCTTGCGGGTGTTCTTGCATGCCGGGTTGGTGCAGCCGAAGAACTTGCCGAAACGGCCGGTCTTCAATTGCATCTCGCTACCGCACTTGTCGCACTCCAGGCTCGGCCCTTCGTAACCCTTGATGCGGTAGTTGCCTTCTTCGATCTCGTAACCGACACAATCCGGGTTGTTACCGCAGATGTGCAGTTTGTGTTTCTCGTCCAGCAGGTAGGCGTCCATCGCGGTGGCGCAGATCGGGCAACGGTGCTTGCCCAGCAGTACGCGCGACTCCGACTCGCCCTCGTCGTCAGCAGCAATCTCGTCGCCCGGCACCAGGTTGACGGTAGCCTTGCAGCGCTCTTTCGGCGGCAGGCTGTAGCCAGAGCAGCCCAGGAACACACCCGTAGAAGCGGTGCGAATCATCATCGGCCGACCACATTCCTTGCATGGAATGTTGGTCATGGTCGGCTGGTTGGCGCGCATGCCGTCTTCACTGGACTCGGCAGTCTGCAGCTTTTTGCTGAAATCGCCGTAGAACTCGTCGAGCACATTCTTCCAGTCACGCTCGCCCTGGGCCACGTCGTCGAGGTTCTCTTCCATGTCGGCGGTAAAGCCGTAATCCATCAGGTTGGAGAAGCTCTCCGACAAGCGCTCGGTGACGATATCGCCCATCTTCTCGGAGTAGAAGCGGCGGTTGTGCAGCGTCACATAGCCACGGTCCTGGATGGTGGAAATGATCGCCGCGTAGGTCGATGGGCGGCCAATGCCGCGCTTTTCCATTTCCTTGACCAGGCTGGCTTCGGTAAAGCGTGCAGGCGGCTTGGTAAAGTGCTGGCTCGGGTCGATCTGGATCAGTTTCAGCGCTTCACCCTGAACCATCTCTGGCAGCACGTCGTCTTCGCCCGGCTTGCTCTGCTGTGGCAGCACACGGGTGTAGCCGTCGAACTTGAGGATGCGGCCCTTGGCACGCAGCTCGAAATCGCCGGCAGCGACGGTAACGCTGGTGGACAGGTACTGCGCTGGCGGCATCTGGCACGCCAGGAACTGGCGCCAGATCAGCTCGTACAGGCGCTCGGCGTCACGCTCCATGCCGCTGAGCTTGGTCGGGTGGGTATTCACGTCAGAAGGCCGAATCGCTTCGTGCGCCTCCTGGGCGCCCTCCTTGCTGCCGTAAACCAGTGGCGCCTCTGGCAGGTACTGCTTGCCGAACTCCCGTTCGATGTAGCTGCGTGCCATATCCAGGGCGTCAGCCGACAGGTTGGTCGAGTCGGTACGCATGTACGTGATGTAACCGGCTTCGTACAAGCGCTGGGCCATCATCATGGTTTTCTTCACGCCAAAGCCCAGGCGGTTACTGGCCGCTTGCTGCAAGGTGGACGTAATGAACGGTGCCGATGGCTTGCTGCTGGTCGGGCGGTCTTCGCGCTTGACCACGCTGTAGCTGGAAGCCTTGAGCTTTTCCAGTGCAGCCATGGCCTGAGCTTCGTTCAGCGGCTTGAAGGCCTCACCCTTCTCGCGCGCCACCTCGAAACGCACCTTGGCGTTCTTGGCGGTGCCGAGGTCGGCGTGGATCTCCCAGTACTCTTCCGGGATGAAGGCGCGGATCTCACGCTCACGCTCAACCACCAGCTTCACCGCCACCGACTGTACACGGCCAGCGGACAGACCACGGGCAATCTTGGCCCACAGCAGTGGCGAAACCATGTAACCGACCACGCGGTCGAGGAAACGCCGCGCCTGCTGGGCGTTGACCCGGTCGATGTCCAGCTCGCCTGGCTGCGAGAAGGCTTCCTGAATGGCCTTCTTGGTAATTTCGTTGAACACCACGCGCTTGTAGCGGGTGTCGTCACCCCCGATGGCCTCGCGCAGGTGCCAGGCAATGGCTTCCCCTTCGCGGTCCAAGTCGGTTGCGAGATAGATGGTGTCGGCATCCTTGGCCAGGCGGCGCAGCTCTTCGATCACCTTTTCCTTGCCAGGCAGGATCTCGTACTTGGCCTTCCAGCCATGGTCGGGGTCGACGCCCATGCGTGCCACCAGCTGGCGGCGGGCCTTCTCTTTCGGCGAAAGCGCCGGCGCCTCACCCGCAGCCTTGCCACGCTTGGCGGCCGGCTCTTTGCTCGCGCTGGCCGAACCGCTGGTGGGGAGGTCTCGGATATGGCCGATACTCGACTTCACCACGTACTGGTTGCCCAGGTACTTGTTGATGGTCTTGGCCTTGGCCGGGGATTCCACAATGACCAGCGATTTGCCCATGGATCGGAGTATTCCTGAATCTGAAGATAAAAAACGCGCCAAGTGCCAGACGCGGCACCGCTATATATAGTGGCAAAAGTGTGAGGTCAAGCTCGGACGATCACGCGTGCGACTTGCCCAGCAACCCGGGCAGCCCCTCTTCGGCCTTGACCAAAGCAAAGCGTGGCACCTGCTCGCCGTCAAATTCGACGGACTCCTGGAACATCGACAGGGGACGTACCCAGAAGCTGTAATCACCATACAGGCATTGGTAGAACACCATCCACTCTTCGGTTTCGGAGTGCCGCGCAACACTGAAGACACGGTACTCAGGCCCTTTGTAATGCCGGTATACGCCTGGTTGTATCTGCATGTTGCTCACCTCCTGAATAAAACCTGAAAAAACAAAACCGGGGCACTAGGCCCCGGCTGCTGTCCCGCTACGCGATCAGACGCGTTCGAAGACAGTGGTGATACCTTGGCCCAGGCCGACGCACATGGTCGCAACACCCAGCGTACCGCCATTTTGCTTCATGACGTTGAGCAGGGTGCCGGAAATCCGCGCCCCGGAGCAACCAAACGGGTGGCCCAAAGCAATGGCGCCGCCGTGCAGGTTAACCTTCTCATCCATCTTGTCGAGCACTTTCAAGTCTTTCAGCACGGGCAGGGCCTGTGCAGCGAAGGCTTCGTTGAGCTCGATGAAGTCGATATCGGCCATGGTCAAGCCCGCACGCTTGAGGGCTTTCTGGGTCGATGGCACCGGGCCGTAGCCCATGATTGCCGGGTCGACACCGGCCACTGCCATCGAACGGATCACCGCCAATGGCTGGATACCGAGGTCCATGGCACGCTGACCGGACATGACGATCATGCACGAGGCGCCGTCGGTGATCTGCGACGAGGTACCGGCCGTGACCGTACCGCCTTTCGGGTTGAATGCAGGCTTCAGCGATGCCAGGCCTTCGAGGGTGGTTTCCGGGCGAATGGTTTCGTCGAAATCGAACACCTTCAGGAAGCCGTTCTCGTCGTAGCCCTGCATCGGGATGATCTCGTCCTTGAACTTGCCTTCGACCGTGGCCTTGTGGGCCAGCTGGTGCGAACGCAAGCCGAACAGGTCCTGCTGCTCACGGGTGATGCCGTGCATCTTGCCGAGCATTTCTGCAGTCAGGCCCATCATCCCGGAAGCCTTGGCGGCATGCAAGGACAGGTGCGGGTTGGGGTCTACGCCATGCATCATGCTGACGTGGCCCATGTGCTCCACGCCACCGACCACGAACACATCACCGTTACCGGTCATGATCGCCTGAGCGGCCGTGTGCAGCGCGCTCATGGACGAGCCGCACAGGCGGCTGACGGTCTGCGCCGCGGAAGTGTGCGGGATCTGGGTCATCAGCGAGGCCATGCGGGCGATGTTCCAGCCCTGCTCCAGGGTCTGGTTGACGCAGCCCCAGATCACGTCCTCGACTTCTTTCGGGTCAACCTTGCCGTTGCGTTCCAGCAGCTTGCTGATCAGGTGCGCCGACATGTCTTCGGCGCGGGTGTTGCGGTGCATGCCACCCTTGGAGCGGCCCATTGGCGTGCGACCGAAGTCGACAATCACCACGTCTCTTGGATTCAGGCTCATATCAAATCTCTCGCTCTAGCTCGTTGACCGCTCAGTTGAAGAAGCGCTGGCCGTTCTTGGCCATTTCACGCAGCTTGGCGGTCGGGTGGTACAGCGGCCCCAGGTCGGCATACTGATCGGCCAGGGCGACGAATTCGGCCACACCGATCGAGTCGATGTAACGCAGCGCACCACCGCGGAAGGGAGGGAAACCAATGCCGTAGACCAGGCCCATGTCGGCTTCGGCAGCGGTTTCGACGATGCCGTCTTCCAGGCAACGCACGGTCTCCAGGCACAGCGGGACCATCATCCAGTTGATGATGTCTTCGTCAGTGACTTCACGCTGCTCGAACACGATCGGTTTGAGCACGTCGAGCACGGTGGCATCGAAAACCTTCTTCGGCTTGCCGCGCTTGTCGGTTTCGTAGGCGTAAAAGCCCTTGCCGTTCTTCTGGCCCAGGCGGTTGGCCTCGTACAACGCGTCGACTGCCGAGCGGCGCTCGTCCTTCATGCGATCCGGGAAGCCTTCGGCCATGACGTCACGGCCGTGGTGGCCGGTGTCGATGCCGACCACGTCCATCAAGTAGGCTGGACCCATCGGCCAGCCGAACTTCTCCATGACCTTGTCGATGCGCACGAAGTCGACACCGGCGCTGACCAGCTTGGCAAAACCGCCAAAGTACGGGAACAGCACGCGGTTGACCAAAAAGCCGGGGCAGTCGTTGACCACGATCGGGTTCTTGCCCATTTTCTTGGCGTAGGCCACGGTGGTGGCGACCGCCACTTCACTGGACTTCTCACCACGGATCACTTCCACCAGCGGCATCATGTGCACCGGGTTGAAGAAGTGCATGCCGACGAAGTTTTCCGGGCGCTTGAGCGCCTTGGCCAGCAGGTTGATAGAGATGGTAGAGGTGTTGGAAGCGAGGATCGCATCGTCCTTCACCTGGCCTTCCACTTCCGCCAGTACCGCTTGCTTGACCTTCGGGTTCTCGACCACTGCCTCGACGACGATGTCGACATTGGCAAAATCGCCATAGGACAGGGTCGGTCGAATGGCGTTGAGGGCCTCGGCCATCTTGGCTGGGGTCAGGCGGCCCTTCTCGACGCGGTTGCCAAGCAACTTGGAGGCCTCGTTCAGACCCAGCTGAATGGCTTCTTCGCGGATGTCTTTCATCAGGATCGGCGTACCTTTGACCGCCGACTGGTAGGCGATACCGCCGCCCATGATGCCGGCGCCGAGCACGGCGGCCTGCTTCACGTCGTGGGCGATCTCGTCATGCGCCTTGGCCTTGCGCTTGAGTTCCTGATCGTTGAGGAACAAGCCGATCAGGCTCTCGGCGACCGAGGTCTTGGCCAGCTTGGCAAAGCCTGCGGCTTCAACTTCCAGGGCCTTGTCGCGACCGAAGTTGGCGGCTTTCTGGATGCTCTTGATCGCTTCGACCGGGGCCGGGTAGTTCGGGCCGGCCTGGCCAGCGACGAAGCCCTTGGCCGTCTCGAAGGCCATCATCTGCTCGATGGCATTGAGCTTGAGCTTTTCCAGCTTCGGCTGGCGCTTGGCCTTGTAGTCCAGCTCGCCACTGATGGCACGCTTGATCAGGTCGAGGGCACCGGCCAGCAGCAGCTCAGGGGCGACCACCGCGTCGACGGCCCCCACTTTCAGGGCGTCTTCGGCACGGTTTTCCTTGCCGGCGGCGATCCACTCGATGGCGTTGTCCGAGCCGATCAGGCGCGGCAGGCGCACGGTACCGCCAAAGCCCGGGTAGATACCCAGCTTGACTTCCGGCAGGCCGATCCTGGCGCTGGTGGACATGACCCGGTAGTCGGCCGCCAGGCACATTTCCAGGCCGCCGCCCAGCGCGATGCCGTTGATGGCGGCAACGGTCGGCACTTCGAGGTCTTCGAAGGCGTTGAAGATACGATTGGCTTCCAGGTTGCCGGCGACCAGTTCGGCCTCAGGCAGCTTGAAGTTGTCGACGAACTCGGTGATGTCGGCGCCGACGATGAACACGTCCTTGCCACTGCTGACGATCACGCCTTTGACCGAGGCATCGGCCTGGATGGCATCGACGGCCTGGCGCAGCTCGTTCAGGGTAAGGCGGTTGAACTTGTTGACGGACTCACCCTTGAGGTCGAACTTGAGCTCGACGATGCCACTTTCAAGAGCCTTAACCGTGATGGCTTTACCTTCGTAAATCATCAACTGATCTCCACGATATGGAAGCTGAACTGTACACGCCGATCACTGCAGCAGAAGCAGGCCTAAGCTGCCTTGCCCCAGGCACACCCGTCAGCGCGCTAGTCGGAAGTATGGCTTGGCGTCATGACATACAAACGCTCAATTCATACGCCCGTTTGATTTGGGTGTGCACACATTCTCCGAAAAGATGGGCGTTGTCAAATGCTCACGAGCACGGCGAAAACGCGACTTTCCAGTCATTTTCTATCGTCCGGGTACAAAACATGATGACAGTGATCGCCGGTCATTCATGTCAGCGATTGACCACAAGCATTGGCTGACGGCTTTGCGCTTGCGCGGCGAGCCAGTGCGACTACACTGGCACTTGCTTGAATGAATAACCCGGCCTGCCTGGCCTTTTCTGCGCAGCAGAACGCAAAGCGGCGACTTGGCACCCCACCCCTTCAGGGTTATGCCGAGCCGCCGCTTTGTCGTTGCAGAACAGATTGACCAGCCTGGATGCCCCCGTAGGAGCGGGTTTACCCGCGAAGCAGGCACCGCGGAGCTTGGCACCAACTCTGCCGGTGTTCGCAAGTGTCTCCTCGCCTACAGGAGTCGCGCATGGGCGGCGCTCAAGCCAAGGTTTCGAGGGCGTAGGCAACATCCTGCAACACAGCAGTATCGCCACGTTCGGTCCAGTACAGGGCAATCATCCGCGCATCGGCCTCGACCTTGTACACACTCGCCGGCAAGCGCGACAACGCGCCCATGAAACGTGGGTCTTCGCAGGGCTCGCGCCACTGGTTCCACCACACCCCGGGGCTGACCTGCCAGAAGCTGAAGCTGTCCTCATGCCCACGGCGCCGGGCTCTGTGATACTGCGGGCAGGGGCTTGGCGGCTCCTTTTCCAGCCAGTGCGGCCACTGCTGCGGCGCCAGTTGCATGGCCAAACCCATGCGCCGCGCCTCCAGGCGCAACTTCATCTGCTCGCTCTGCTTGCGCGAGCTGCGCAGCCAGGAAAGCGGGCTGAGAATCAGCGCAAGGATTGACACCACCAGCAATACCGTCATATCAGTAGTTCCCATAAAGCGTTGCAAATGAGCTGGTTAGCCATTTTTCACGGAAGACCCGCCCGAAAGCGACCATACTTCTTCTATCGCGATTGCCAGGAGTACCGCTCATGGAATACGAACATTTGTTGGTCGCCGTCGACCTGACCGAAGAATGCGACCCGGTGATCAAGCGCGCCATGGCGCTCGCCAAACCTTCGAACGCCAAGGTATCGCTGGTGCATATCGTCGAGCCGATGGCGATGGCATTCGGCGGTGACGTGCCGATGGACCTGTCGCAGCTGCAACAGCAGCAGTTCGACCAAGCCAAGGAGCGCATGGAACGCCTGTTCAACAAGTACCCGGACATCCAGCGTGGCGATTCGCATCTGACCTACGGCCAACCGCGCCAGGAAATCCACCAGCTGGCCAAGGAGCAAAAGTGCGACCTGATCGTGGTGGGCAGCCATGGCCGTCATGGCCTGGCGTTGCTGTTGGGGTCCACGGCCAATGATGTGCTGCACGGTGCGCCGTGTGACGTGCTGGCGGTACGCTTGCTGAAGAAGGATTGACTGGACCTGAACCCGCCTCTTCGCGGGCCAGCCCGCGCCTGCAAGGGTATGGCAATCCCTGCAGGTGCGGCTTTACCCGCGAAGAGGCCGGAACAGGCTAACGCCAATCAGCCTTCCAGCTCAGCCCAGCGCTCCACCAATACATCCAGCTCGCCCTGCAGCTTCTCGATCCGTGCCAGCACCGCCGAAGTTTCTGCAATCGGCCGCTGATAGAAGCCCGCCGCATTCACTTCTTCCTGGGCTTCAGCCATACGCTGCTCCAGCTCATCAATCTGCCCCGGCAGCATCTCCAGCTCACGCTGCAGCTTGTAGCTCAGCTTCTTCTTCGAAGCGTCTTCCACCACCGGCGCCGCAACAGGCTCAGGCTTGGCCTCGACCTTCTCCACTACCGCGCTGTTGAGCGCAGACTTACCGCCCTTGCTCTCGGTCACACCCAGCAGCTTCGGCGAGCCGCCCTGGCGAATCCAGTCCTCGTAACCGCCCACATACTCACGCACCTTGCCCTCGCCTTCGAACACCAGGGTGCTGGTCACGACGTTGTCGAGGAAGGCCCGGTCGTGGCTGACCATCAGCACGGTGCCCTTGTAGTTGGACAGCACCTCTTCCAGCAGCTCGAGGGTTTCCACGTCCAGGTCGTTGGTCGGTTCGTCGAGTACCAGCAGGTTGGCCGGCTTGCTGAACAGCTTGGCCAGCAGCAACCGTGCACGCTCACCACCCGACAACGCCTTGACCGGCGTACGCGCGCGCTGGGGGCTGAACAGGAAGTCGCCCAGGTAGCTCAGCACGTGGCGGTTCTGGCCATCGATCTCGATGAAATCACGGCCTTCGGCCAGGTTGTCGATTACGGTCTTTTCCAGGTCGAGCTGGTGGCGCATCTGGTCGAAATAGGCCACCTCAAGCTTGGTGCCGCGCTCCACTTTGCCCGCAGTGGGCTCAAGGTCGCCCAGCATCATCTTGAGCAACGTGGTCTTGCCAGTGCCGTTTGCGCCCAGCAGACCGATGCGATCCTGCCGCTGCAGGACCATGGAAAAGTCCTTGACCAGCAGGGGGCCGTCCGCGTGATGGAAGCTGACATTTTCCAGCACCATCACCTGCTTGCCGGATTTGTCCGCGGCTTCGATCTGGATGTTGGCCTTGCCCTGTCGTTCACGGCGCTCGCCACGCTCCACACGCAGGGCCTTCAGTGCACGCACGCGGCCTTCGTTGCGGGTACGGCGGGCCTTGATACCCTGGCGGATCCACACTTCTTCCTGGGCCAGGCGCTTGTCGAACAGCGCGTTGGCGGTTTCTTCGGCGGCCAGTGCGGCCTCCTTGTGCACCAGGAAGCTGGCGTAGTCACCGTTCCAGTCGATCAGGCCGCCGCGGTCCAGTTCGAGGATACGGGTGGCCAGGTTCTGCAGGAACGAACGGTCGTGGGTGATGAACAATACCGCGCCGTTGAAGCCACGCAGGGCCTCTTCGAGCCAGGCGATGGCACCGATGTCCAGGTGGTTGGTCGGTTCGTCGAGCAGCAGCAGGTCGGGCTCGGACACCAGCGCCTGGGCCAGCAGTACGCGGCGGCGCCAGCCACCGGACAGCTCGGCCAGGGTCTTGTCGGCCGGCAGCTGCAGGCGGCTGAGTGTGCTTTCCACCACCTGTTGCAGGCGCCAGCCGTCGCGGGCTTCCAGCTCGTGCTGGACGTGCATGAGTTTTTCCAGGTCTTCATCGCCCTGGATGTTCATGCTCAGGTGGTGGAACTGCGCCAGCAATTCGCCCACGCCGTCCAGACCAGCGGCTACCACGTCGAACACCGTGCGCTCGTCGGCCACCGGCAGCTCCTGTGGCAACTCACCGATCTTCAGGCCAGGCGCTCGCCAGATTTCACCGTCGTCGCCCTTCTGCTCGCCCTTGACCAGGCGCAGCATGCTCGACTTGCCGGTGCCGTTGCGGCCGATGATGCACACCCGCTCGCCACGAGCGATCTGCCAGGACACTTTGTCCAGCAGCGGCATGGCGCCGAATGCGAGGGACACATCGCTGAATTTGAGCAGGGTCATGTTCGTCTCCATAAATCGGGCGCGCATTCTACCTGACTTGGCCTTCGACGGCATCCGCCAGGCCAACCAGTGAGCACCTGGTGACATCTGGTCGAACTTAATATCCCGATACAAGCACAGTGCTTTCACCCACTGCCGGCAAACAGCTAAGCTAAGGCAATAGCTTTCAATAGTGCTGGCTCCGCCGACACTTCCCATGGTTCAACTGCCCGGACGTATCATGCGCAGCCGCCTGTTACATATCGCATCCTGCCTGCTGCTTACCGCTGCCACCTGCGCAGCGCAGGCCACCGACCTGACCCTGCAACGCCAGTACTATGACGAGGCCAAGCGAGCGCTGGCCAAAGGCGACAAAGGCCCGTACCTGCGCTATGCCCAGGCCTTGAGCGACTACCCGCTGACGCCCTACCTGGTCTACGACGAACTCACCGCCCGCCTGAAGAGTGCCAGCAACCAGGAAATCGAAGGTTTCCTTGCCAAGCATGGCGACCTGCCCCAGGCCAACTGGATGAAACTGCGCTGGTTGCGCTGGCTGGCCGAACGCGGCGAGTGGGATACCTTCGTCAAGTACTACGACCCCAAGCTCAACTTCACCGAACTGGACTGCCTCAACGGCCAATACCAGCTCAGCCACGGCCTGCGCGCCGAAGGTTACGCCACCGCCGACAAGCTGTGGAGCGTCGGCAAATCGCAACCTGCCGCCTGCGACACGCTGTTCGGCATGTGGGCAGCCGAAGGCCAACTGACCGAGGCCAAGCGCTGGGAACGCACCAAGCTGGCCGCCCAGGCGCGCAACTACGGCCTGGCCAACACCCTGGTCAAGACCCTGACCACCCTCGGCCCGCAGGGGCGCCTGCTGATCGACGTCGCGCAGAAGCCCGAGCTGCTCAACCAGCCGTCGCGCTTTACCCCGGTCAACGAGGCCATGTCCGACGTGGTCAGCCTCGGCCTTCGTCGCCTGGCCCGGCAGGACCCGGAGCGGGCCATGGCGCTGCTCGACGATTACGCCCAGCGCATGCACTTCTCGCGTGACGAAAAGGTGGCCATCGCCCGCGAAATCGGCCTGACCCTCGCACGCCGCTACGACCCACGCGCGCTCGACCTGATGACCCGCTATGACCCCGAGCTGCGTGACAACACTGTCAGCGAATGGCGCCTTCGCCTGCTGCTGCGCCTGGGCCGCTGGGAGGACGCCTACGAGCTGACCAAACGCCTTCCCCAGGACCTGGCCAGCACCAGCCGCTGGAAGTACTGGCAGGCTCGCAGCCTGGAGCTGGCACAGCCAAACAACCCGCAGATCCCGCTGCTTTACAAGACCGCAGCGCGTGAGCGTGACTTCTATGGCTTCCTCGCCGCCGATCGGGCACAGACACCCTACCAGCTGAACAACAAGCCGCTGCTGCTGAGCCCACAACTGGTCAAGAAGGTCCGCAACACGCCCGGCATCCAGCGCGCACTGGAATTCCACGCCCGCGGCCAGATCGTCGACGGCCGCCGTGAGTGGTACCACGTCAGCCGCCACTTCACCCGTGACGAAATGGTTGCGCAGGCACGCCTGGGTTATGAGCTGCGCTGGTACTTCCCAGCCATCCGCACCATCAGCCAGGCCCAGTACTGGGACGACCTGGACATCCGCTTTCCCATGGCCCACCGCGACACGCTGGTGCGTGAAGCCAAGGTTCGCGGCCTGCATTCGAGCTGGGTATTCGCCATCACTCGCCAGGAAAGCGCCTTTATGGAGGACGCACGCTCACCCGTGGGCGCCAGCGGCTTGATGCAACTGATGCCGGCCACGGCCAAAGAAACCGCACGCAAGTTCAGCATCCCGCTGGCCTCACCGGCGCAAGTGCTGAACCCGGACAAGAACATCCAGCTGGGTGCGGCCTACCTGAGCCAGGTACACAGCCAGTTCAACGGCAACCGGGTGCTGGCTTCGGCAGCCTACAACGCCGGCCCCGGGCGCGTGCGACAGTGGCTCAAAGGGGCCAAGCACCTGAGCTTCGATGTGTGGGTGGAGTCGATCCCGTTCGACGAAACACGCCAGTATGTTCAGAACGTGCTGTCGTATTCGGTGATCTACGGGCAGAAGCTGAATTCACCGCAGCCACTGGTGGATTGGCATGAACGGTATTTCGATGACATGTGATTGCTGTTGAGCCTGTACCGGCCTCTTCGCGGGTGAACCCGCGCCTACAAGGGTTACGCGGTCGTTGTAGGAGCGGGTTCACCCGCGAAGAGGCCGGCACAGGCAACACACCTATTCCAGGATTTCTACTTCCATCCCCACCTCCAGCCACCCACTGCCATCCACAGCCAGGTTCTGGCCGAACAGCACGTCGCCTTCTTTTTCGCGGAAAGTCTTCAGCGTAGCCATCGGCTCACGGTCAGCGCTACGCTCCCCGGTGGCTGGATCGATGGTCGTGAAGATGCACCGCACACTGGGCTTGAGCACGCGAAACACCAAGCTGCCGATGCGAATCCGCTTCCAGGCATCCTCGGCAAACGGCTCCGCGCCCTGCACCACCAGGTTGGGCCGAAAGCGCCGCATCGACATGGGCCGGCCAATACGCCGGTTAAGCTCGTCCAGCGAGCCCTGCCCAATCAGCAGCAAGGGGAAGCCATCCGGAAACGCCGCACGGTCACTGTTGAAGCCGTAACCATTGGGCAGGTAACGCGCACGCTGCTCCGGGCAATGCACCAGGCGTACGGCTTTGCCCAGCAACTCACTCAACCAGGCCGCTGCGGCATCGCCAGCGTCCGGCACACGCAGGGTATCGCGCCAGATCGTCACGCCGCGCAGAGCGTCATCGGCAGGCGGTACAGGCACCCGCAACGGCGCCTGTCCAGGGGCTTGCAGCAGCAACTGGCCGCTGTCGTCATCGCTCGCGTCGATCTGGCCAAGTTGTGGCCAGGCACGCTGGGTCAGGAAGCGTCCGTTTTCTTCCTCGACCACCATCCAGCGCCGGTCGCCTTGCAACCCCAGCAACCCCACCGGTGATGCCTTCAGGCTTTGCGCCTGCCCCGACTTCACCGGGTATCGATACAACTCACTGAGAAACATCCCTGCTGCCTCGCTTCATGCCAAAAGCCAAGCTTATACCTGGCCGGCACAACGTTCACGCGGCGGTGGTATCCAGCAGCAGGCGCTGCTTGACCACATCGACCAGGCGATCAGGCTGGAACTTGGAAAGGAAGTTGTCACAGCCCACCTTCTTCACCATGGACTCGTTGAAACTGCCCGACAGCGAAGTGTGCAGCACCACATAGAGCTGGCGCAGACGGGCATCGCTGCGGATCTCGGTGGTCAGCCGATAGCCGTCCATTTCCGGCATTTCTGCATCGGTGAACACCATCAGCAGCTTTTCGCACACGTCCTCGCCGGCGTCGGCCCAGCCCTTGAGCATGCGCAGCGCCTTCAGGCCATCACTGGCCACGTGCAGCTTCATGCCCAACTGAGACAGGGTATCGCGCAATTGCGCCAAGGCCACACTGGAGTCGTCCACCAGCAGCACTTCGCGGCCGCGGGCCCGGGCCAGCACTGGGTCGGCGAGCTTGTCGCCAGAAACCCGGGCGTTGTAGGGCACGATTTCGGCCAGCACCTTTTCCACGTCGATCACTTCCACCAGCTTCTCATCAACCTTGGTGATGGCAGTCAGGTAGTGCTGGCGACCGGCACTGGAAGGCGGCGGCATGATCGACTCCCAGTTCATGTTGACGATGCGGTCGACACCGCCCACCAGGAAGGCCTGCACCGAGCGGTTGTATTCGGTGACGATGATGGTGCTGTCCGGCCCCGGCTGTAGCGGGCGCATACCGATCGCCTGAGACAGGTCGATCACCGGCAGGGTCTGCCCACGCAGGTTGACCACACCACAGACATAGGCGTGGCGCTGGGGCATCAGGGTCAGCTTGGGCAGTTGCAGTACTTCCTGCACCTTGAACACGTTGATCGCGAACAGCTGGCGACCGGCCAGACGAAACATCAGAATTTCCAGGCGGTTCTCACCCACCAGTTGCGTGCGTTGGTCTACCGTGTCGAGAATGCCAGCCATTGGAAAGCCCCCAGGCTTGAGTCTTAAAAGGTGAAATCATCTACCCTGTATCGGCGGCTTCACGCACACCTTGACCCCTGCGGGAAAATGCCGCGCAGATAATTGATATCACTTTACCATCATGCTTTACTGCCGACACGCCAGGGCAAATCAGGGGCACAACAAAAGTTCCCTACCCTAGCCCTTGATCAGGGAAACCCTTAGCGGCAATCGGGTGCAACCTGATGTTCGCGATATCCTTTAGCCATTAATGTGACGCCATTCTCATTGCATGAATGGAGTCAGGCTTTTGCTAGCTATCGTTTCGGCGTGCCCGCCCCCTGCGCCTACCCCACGCGCGGGGACTTGATGATGGACACTGCCTTATCGTTCGATGACGCCCTGCAGGGCTTCCTGCTGGATGCCCAGGTACTGCTGACCCAGGCCCAGGAATGCCTGCAGCATCTGGAGCTTATAGACAATGACCCGGATGCCTGCAGTTGCCTGAACAACACCCTCGACACTATCGCCCGTCAAGCTACGCGCCTGGGCCTGCGTGAAGTCGCCCACTACACCACCGCCCTGCAACAGTTGCTCGCCCCGGCCTGTCACGGTGGTTGCCTGCAGCGTGAAGCCCTACCCGCCATAGGGGCATGCCTGACCTTGCTGGCCTGGCAGTTGGAGCTGGTCGATAGCCGTACAGGGCGGCTGAACCTGGACATCGGCGAGCAACTGGTGTTGCTGGGTGAATTGGCCAAAGTCGTACAAGCACCCTTTGCGCCAGCCTGCGCGTCCTGCGATGAAGAAGGCAGCGCGTGCATTCACCCGCACAGTGACGTGGCAACCGGCAACCGCCCCAGCCGCTCTAATCGCATGCATTAACCTGACGCAAAGTGCAACTAAGCAACTTGATTGAAACCCGACCATGGTCGAACTTGGAAAGTTCACCAGGCTTTCGGTGCATGCCGTTGAATCATTGCCGCGCTAGTTACAGCACAAGTGGGTACAGCGCGATTAAAGGGTGGCACTTTGCTACCCGAAAAGGCCCGACCAGTAGGCGTTTCAACGCGTTACACGGCCGCGACCAATGCAATGCAAAGTGATAATATGCGCCCCCACAAACGCTTGCTGCCGGAACAACGGTGGCAAGAATGCGTGTTCGAAAAAACATCGAAAGTACTGCGCCAAAGCCTCTGACCAGCATTGTGCAAGGCCTCCATCAGCAATACTTCAGTGGCCTCCCTACCTATGTTTCCACGCTTGAAGACTTCTTTGCATTGCTGCTCCCGCGCCGCCGTGCTGCGTTGGGCAACGGTCGGGCTTTGCGTGGCCTCACTGGTTGCCAACATGGCGCTATACCTGGCCAACCAGACAATCCCGGCCACCCTGCTGGTGCTGCAGTTGGTCGCCACGCTGGGTGCTGTTGTACAACTGGGCCTGAGCGCCAGGTCGATCCACCTGCGCCCGGCCGAGCTGGCCGAGCGCATGCTCAAGGTGCAAGAAGACGAGCGTCAGCATCTGAGCCGGGAACTGCACGACGACATCGGCCAACTGCTCACCGCTGCCAAGCTGCAACTGCAGTGGCTGCAACGGCGCATGCCCGAAGACTTGCAGGGGCACTGCGAGGCCCTGCGCAGCACGCTGGATGACACCCTCGGTAACGTGCGCGATGTTTCCGCGCTGCTCAACCCCCGGCAGTTGGCCAGCCTTGGCCTGGAGGCCAGCCTGCGCGCGCACCTGGTACGCACCCTGGCCAGCAGCGGCGTGCACTGGAGCCTGGCGTGCAACCAGCGCCTGGGCGGCATCGACGAAGCCGTGGCCATGGCGGTGTTCCGTATTACCCAGGAGGCAGTGACCAACATGCTGCGCCACGCCCAGGCACACAACCTGGTCATCCGCCTGCAACGCACCCCTGAGGGGCTGGCGTTGTCGATCCACGACGATGGTCGTGGTTTCGCCCCTGCCCGGCACCCGGCCGAGGCCGGTCAGCGCGGCTTGGCCGGCATGCAGGAGCGGGTAATCGCGCTGCAGGGCAGCCTCGACATCACCAGTCAGCCTGGCCGAGGCACACAGATCGAAGCGATGTTCCCGTGGTCCCCGCGCACTCAGCAACGCGCCAGGAGTATTACCAACCATGACCTGTAGACTACTGCTGGTAGATGACCACTCGCTGATCCGCGCCGGGGTGCGTGCACTGGTCTGCGATATCCCCGGCTATGACGTGGTCGGCGAAGCCGACGACGGCAGCCAGCTACTCGACCAGGTACGCACACTGGCGCCCGACATCATCTTGCTGGACATCTCCATGCGTTCGACCAGCGGCCTGGACGCCCTCACCCAACTGCGGGCCAGCGGCAGTACCTGCAAAGTGCTGATCCTGTCCATGCACACCGACCCGGACCTGATCATGCGGGCCCTGGAAAGCGGTGCCCACGGCTACCTGCTCAAGGACACCAGCGCCACCGAGCTGGAACAGGCGCTGGGTGCCGTACGCCACGGTGAGCGCTACCTCAGCCCGGCCATCGCCCACACCGTCATCAACCAGGCGCTGCGGCACACCAAACTAGGCAAGCAAAGCGCTGGCGAACGGCATAATCTGACTTCACGGCAGCTTGAGATCCTCCGCCTGATCGTGCGCGGCAAGTCCACCCGGGAAATCGCGGCAGGCCTGGGACTGTCGATCAAGACCGTGGAAACTCACCGCTCACAAATCATGAAGCGCCTGCAGATTCACGACGTGGCCGGCTTGGTGCTGTTCGCCGTACGCGAAAAAATCATCAGCCTGGATGACTGAGCAACGGTGACCCGGCCGGCAGGTGCAGGTGCAACGCCGCCGGCCTTGCCTGAAAGCGCAGGTTGGCAGCTTGCAACGGCTCGCCATCGAGGTTGATGTCCAACCCTTGCGAACTCTTGATCTCGACCCATGGCAGCCTGGCCCGAACGAACAGGCCGTCACCGCCCAACAGGTCCCGCAGAGCCCCCACCACTTCCTGTGGTGCAGGCAGAATAGCGACGTCAAGCAAACCGTCGTTGACCATGGCTTCGGGGCACAGCACCTGCCCGCCCCCAGCCTGTCGGCCATTGCCGATACCCAGCGCCAGCAAATCCCCTTGCCAGTGGAAGCCTGGCCCTTGTAGCTCTACCGAAGCCGCCTGTAGCTCACTGAAGCGGGATAACCCGGTGAACAGGTAGGCGGCAGCGCCCAGCACTTTCTTGAGGTCTTCGGAGGTATTGGCGGTGACCTGGCTGCCAAAGCCACCCGTGGCCATGTTGAGGAACAACTGATCGCCAGCCTGCCCCAAGTCTATTGGTTGTGGCGCGATATTCAGCAAGGCCAGCGCCGACGCTGGCTCCAGGGGGATGCCAGCGGCTTTGGCGAAATCGTTGGCCGTCCCCAATGGCAACAAGGTCAGGCTGGCGTTGGTAGCAGCCAAGCCCATGGCCTCGGCCACATCCCGCAACGTGCCGTCCCCGCCACCGGCGACGATATGGCTGTAACCCGCCGCCAGTGCCTCGGCGACCAGCCGTTGGGCGTCGCCCGCCTCCCAGGTAACCCGTACATCCAGCACCCAGCCGCTATCGCGCAGGTCGCGCACGGCGCTGCGCACGTCTTCGTTCATCGCCTGCTTGCCGTGCAGCACCAACATTGCCTTGCGCCCTTGCATGTGCGCGTCTCCGTAAAGTGGACCACCCCCTATCTCGACCACTGGCCCACCCGGATCGTTGCATGCCCTGGAAAAAACAGTGTGCCGGCGCCAGGCCTGCAACTGGTCACGTCGCCGGTCATTTTTTCCACACCTGACAATCCCGGCTATGCTCAGCAAATACCCCTATTGCCATGGACGCGCCCGGCAGTGGCTCCCCCACTGCTCCCAACGGGCGCGTTTTGCTATCTGCAGCCTTTCGCGAGGACTTCGGGTCATGCGCATTCTCTGGACACTGCCCTACCTGCCTTGGCCGACCACCAGCGGCCACAAGACCCGGCAATACCATCTGCTGCGCGCACTGGCCCAGCGCGGCCACCGGATTACCCTGCTGGTGCAGTCGAAGATCCCTCTCTGCGACGCAGCACGTGAGGCCCTTGAGCCCCTACTCGAACGCCTGATCGTGCTACCCCGCAGACCGCTGCACAGCCCACTCAACCTGCTGGCTTCACCCATCATCGACTACCCCATGCGGGCTATCATCAATGGCCTGGCGCCTTGCCTGCGGCACCGGTTCGAGCAACTGCTGGACGAACCCTGGGACGTGATCCAGATTGAGCACAGTTACAGCTTCCAGCCGTTCGAAAAAGCCCTGCAGGCCCGCAGGCTGCCCTACATGCTTAGCGAGCACACCCTGGAGTCGGTAATGGGCGGCGCCTGCCACGATCGCCTGCCGCTGTGGCTGCGCCCGCTCAACGCCTTCGACCGCTGGCGCTACCGGCGCTGGGAGCACCGTGTGCTGCGTCAGCCCACCGAACTGGTGGCAGTCAGCGCCCATGATGCCGAGCTGATCGCGCAGATCAGCGGGCGCCCGGTGAATGTGGTGATTAACGGCGTGGACTGTGATTTCTACCAGCAGGTGCAACCTGCGCTGCACAGCCAGCGTCTGTTGTTCGTCGGCAATTTCGAATATGGCGCCAATCTGGAGGCCATCGAATGGGCACTGGACGACATCATGCCGAAGGTGTGGATGAGCAACCCGGCGGTGCGCCTGGCGATTGCCGGGCACGCCATGCCGGCCAACTGGAAGCTTCACTGGAACGACCCACGCATTGAATGGTTCGGCTACCGCCCCGACCTGCGTGAACTGCAACGACGTTCAGCACTGTTCTTTGCCCCCCTGCGCTATGCCGGTGGCTCGAAGGTGAAAATCCTCGAAGCGATGGCCGCCGGCTTACCCGTGATCACCACCGACAAGGGCGTTTCAGGCCTGACCGTGAACAACGGCGAACACTACTTGGGCAGTGACGACGGTGATCAACTGGCATTGCTGATCACCCAGCTGCTCAATCAGCCCTGGCGCATGAGCCAGTTGAGCGCCGCCGGGCGCCAGTTTGCCCGCCAGCGCCACGACTGGAGCGTGGCTGCCCAACAACTGGAGAATGTGCACATACGCCTGACCCAGGCGGCACCGGCCGAGGCCGCGCCGCTGGCCAGTGCCTGGCTGGGCCGCTCAGCCAAGTAGCTCGCTGAAGGGGATGAATGGCACGATGTCGCCCTGCTTCGGCGTGCTGCCTTCACGCACTTCCACCAGGCCCTCCGCCCAGGCTGCGCTGCGCAGCACACCCGAGCTCTGGTTCTTGTAGATGCGCACTCGGCCCTGTTCGATGCGCGCGCGCAGGTATTCGCGACGCGTACCCGGCTTGGGCCAGTCAAACCCTGCCGGCATGTCGAACCGCAACGGCGTGACGTCAATCACACCCTGACGACGCAGCAGGTAGGGCCTGGTCAGCAGACCGAAGGTGACCAAGGTCGAGGCGGGGTTGCCCGGCAAGCCAATCACCGGCACGCCCTGGAAGTGGCCGAAGGTCAGCGGCTTGCCCGGCTTGATCGCCAGCTTCCACAACGCCAGTTCGCCGGCCTCGCGCAGGGCGGCACCGAGGTAGTCGGCCTCGCCCACCGAGACGCCTCCGGTGGACAGAATCAGGTCTACGCCACCCAGTTCAGCCAGGCAGGCGCGAGTGCGGGCCAGGTCATCCGGCAGGATGCCGGCATCGACCACTTCGCAACCCAGCCGCTGCAACCAGCTGACCAGCAGCCTGCGGTTGCTGTTGTAGATCTGCCCAGGCCCGAGCGGCAGGCCTGGCTCGACCAGTTCGTCGCCGGTGGACAGCACCGCCACTTTTACCTTGCGCACCACGTCCAGACGGCCATGCCCCAAGGTCGCCGCCAGGCCCAGTTCGATCGGCCCAAGGCGGGTGCCGGCGCTCATCACCTGCTCGCCCTTGCGGGTCTCCTGACCTTGAGGGCGTATGTTCTGCTCGGTGCGCAACGCTTCGAGAAAGCGCACCCGGCCATCTTCGAGTACTTCGGTGTTTTCCTGCATCTCGACGCAGTCGGCCCCCTCCGGCACAGGCGCGCCGGTGAAGATCCGCGCGCAGGTACCCGGTTGCAGCGGCTGGGGCG
Organism: Pseudomonas sp. NBRC 111139; assembly: GCF_001753955.1. Lineage (NCBI taxonomy): Bacteria > Pseudomonadati > Pseudomonadota > Gammaproteobacteria > Pseudomonadales > Pseudomonadaceae > Pseudomonas > Pseudomonas sp. NBRC 111139. The sequence goes on along the minus strand of NZ_BCBP01000043.1, from coordinate 61,928 downwards.
CATGGCCGGCGAAAATACGCTGGCTGACCGGCAGCGGCTGGCCCTGCCAATCAGCCAGGCGCAAGGCATAACCGTCCATGGCGCTGTTCGGCCAAGGCGGCAGGTCGAGGGAGGCCACCAGGTCAGTGGCCAGCACGCGGCCTTCGGCTTCGGCCAGCGGCAGGTTTTCGGTCTCGCGGATCGGTGCAGCTTCGGCCAGCGCCAGCAGTTGCTCCAGCGCCTGTTCCACCGGCATCAGCGGCCGGGCCTGGCTGACCTCAGCCACGGCTGTCACAGGCCGCTGCCTGCTTCAGGTGCGCCACGAAGTTGCACGGGCGATGACGGGCATCAAGCTGCTCGGCAAGGATGCCATCCCAACCGGTGCGCACAGCGTTGGTCGAGCCCGGCAGGCAGCACACCAGCGTGCCGTTGGCCAGCCCGGCCAAGGCTCGCGATTGCACGGTGGAGGTGCCAATGTCGGCCACGGAAATCTGCCGGAACAACTCACCAAAGCCGTCCACTTGCTTGTCCAGCAGGCAGGCCACCGCCTCGGGGGTGCTGTCGCGGCCAGTAAACCCGGTACCGCCGGTAATCAGCACCACTTGCACGCTGTCATCGGCAATCCAGGTGGCAACCTGGGCTCGGATCTTGTACAGGTCATCCTTGAGCAGCACGCGCTCGGCAAGGCGGTGACCGGCGGCGCTCAGGCGGTCGACGAACATCTGGCCAGAGGTGTCGGTGTCGAAGGTACGGGTGTCGCTGACCGTGAGTACGGCGATGCTTAGCGCCACGAAGGGGGTATCTGCCTTGGCTTTCATGGGTGTCCGTCACAACAGGATGAGATGGACGCAGTTATATCACAGCGCACCTTTTCCAGCGTTGCCCCCCTCAGCCTTGCCTTGGGTCAAGAGAACGAATTAATCGCTATGCTGCACTTGGAGTGAACTTGCACTAACGTCCTGCGTCATAAAAGTCATCTAGCACCATCGCACTTGGAGAAACACGATGATCAAACGGACCCTACCCGCCTTCCTGCTTGCCTTGGGTTTGGGCGCCCTTGCTGGCTGCTCGACCCCAACCGTCATTACCCTGAACGATGGCCGGGAGATCCAGGCAACCGACAAACCGTCCTACGACGAAGACTCTGGCTTCTATGAATTCGAGCAACTCGACGGCAAGCGCACGCGCCTGAACAAGGACCAGATCCGCACCGTCAAAGAGCTCTGATCAAGGCCCCGTTCAGGCCATGGCCCTTTAAACAACAAGGGCTTGCGGGCAAAAACGGGATGCAGTAGGATTTTGGTCATCGGAGTGTAGCGCAGCCAGGTAGCGCGTCTCGTTCGGGACGAGAAGGCCGCAGGTTCGAATCCTGTCTCTCCGACCAAATCCTTGTCAAAAAGCCCGCCTTGCGCGGGCTTTTTGTTGTGTGCGAAAAATACGTCAGTGCGCCGCTTCAGCCTCCAGGGGCACATGCAACCCCTGCAGACCCAGTCAGGCGGTCAGCCGGGAGGTGACTTCGCCCAACTGCCCTGACAAACCATGCAGGCGCTGCCCCGCCTGCTCGGTATGCTGCACCGCTTCCTGGTTGGCCGTGGCAATCCGGGTAATTTCGATCAGGTTACGCGAGATATCTTCGGCCACGCTGGTCTGCTCCTCGGCCGCAGTGGCGATTTGCCGGTTCATGTCGCGGATCGCCTCCACCGCCTGAGTGATACGCTGCAGCATCTGCCCGGCCTGCTCGACCTGCTCAGCCCCTTCCTGGCTGCGTTGCTGGCCGCTTTCGATGGCCTTGACCGCCTCCACCGCCCCTGACTGTACCGCTTCGATGATCTGGTGAATTTCTGCAATCGACGCTGCCGTGCGCTGGGCCAGGCTGCGCACTTCATCGGCGACCACCGCAAAACCACGCCCGGCTTCGCCCGCACGGGCCGCTTCGATGGCCGCGTTAAGCGCCAGCAGGTTGGTCTGCTCAGCAATGCCGCGGATCACTTCCAGCACTTTGCCTATACGTGTGCTGTCATGCTCCAGGTCGCGAATTACCGACGCCGTGCCGGCAATTTCGCGGTTGACCAACCCGATGATGTCGATGGTCTGCTGCATCACCTGCTCACCCGCCTGGGCGCTGTGGTCGGCGTCATCGGCCGCACGGGCAGCCTCGGCGGCGTGGCGAGCGACCTCTTGGGCAGTGGCGGACATTTCGTGCATGGCCGTGGCCACCTGGTCGGTACGCTGGAACTGGTCATGAGTACCGCGGGCCATGTCACCGGCAATACTGCGCAACTGCCCGCTGGCACCTTCCAGCTCCTGAGCGTTGTCCTGCAGCCGGCCGACAGTATCGGCAAGGAAGTCACGCAGGGTGTTGGCCGCCCGCGCCAGGCGCCCCAGCTCATCCTCCCGACGGCTGTCGACCCGGGCAGCAAAGCAGCCCTGACTGAGCTGCGCGACGTACTCGATCAACTGGCGGATCGGCTCGATCAGGCTACGGTTGACCAGCCACAGGCTGAGCAGCCCCACCAGCACCGCAGAAGCCAGCATCACCAGCAGGCCCAACCATACCGTGCGCTCGGCACTGGCGTTGATGCTGGCGGCACGCTGGCGGGCATCGGCGCGCAGTTGCTCGACCAGTTCGCTCATTTGCTCACTGGCGGCACGGTCCACGCCTTTGACCGCCCGGTCGCCCGCTACCGGGTCACCGCCTGCCGCCAGGAAGGCCTGACGGCCTTGCGCATAGGCCTGGCCCAACTGGCGATGGCTGTCGCGCAATTGCTGCAGCGACGGCTTGAGCCTGGCATCGCTGTTGTCGATCAATTGCCCGAGCAGTTGTTGAACTTGCTGTTCGCGGGCCTGGAACTGCTGCCAGTACTTGTCCATTTCCGCAGGCTGGCGGCCGCGCAACAGCACGTTCTTCCATTCCTGCACCTGGATCTTGAACTGCAGGTTGGCTTCGTCAATCAATTGCGAGGCCCGCAGCGGCCCGTCGACCAGCTCGGCGTAGCCCCGCACGCTGGACGACAGGAACTGGAAACACACCAGGGCGATCAGCAGCATCGCCAACACACTGCCGCCGAGCAGCGAGAGAATTTGCACTCTGAGGGATTTACGCAACATCGAGGGTCTCGGAACCAGAGGGAGTAGGCTGAGGCCGCTGTACAGCCTCATTACTGGCAGGCCAAAAAAAAGCTGCCATCACGCAATGGCAGCCAGGTCGAGCACTTACGCAACAGTTGAGGCAAATCTTCTCAGGCAATTACTACAGAAATGTTACAAAGCCACGACACGCTAGCCCGTGGTGAACTGCAGCGCAGCCAGCCGCGCATACAGCGGGCTGTCCTCGATCAACTGACGGTGGGTGCCCACCGCCACCAGCCGGCCTTGGTCGATGACCGCGATGCGCTCGGCATGCTGTACCGTGGCCAGGCGATGGGCGATCACCAGCGTGGTACGGCCGGCCATCAGGCTGGGCAGCGCTTGCTGGATCAAGTATTCGCTTTGTGCATCCAGGGCACTGGTGGCTTCGTCCAGCAACAGGATCGGCGCATCGACCAGCAAGGCCCGGGCAATCGCCAGGCGCTGGCGTTGCCCGCCGGAAAGGCCGATGCCGCCCTCCCCCAGTTGTGTCTGGTAGCCTTGGGGCAGTTGCCGGATGAATTCGTCGGCATGGGCGCCGCGGGCTGCTGCTTCGACTTCAGCCAAGGTCGCCTCGGGCCGGCCATAACGAATGTTGGCCTCCACCGTGCCACGGAACAGCGAGGGGTTTTGTGCCACCAAAGCAAACTGCCGGCGTAGCTGGTCGGGATCACATGCGGTAACCGGCTGGCCATCAAGCAGGATGCGCCCTTGTTGGGGGTCGTAAAAACGCAGCAACAGATCGAACAGGGTCGACTTGCCTGCCCCGGAAGGGCCTACCAGGGCGACGGTCTGCCCGGGCTCGATGGTCAGGCTCAGGCCGTCGACAGCTGCCACCGTGGGCCGTGAAGGGTAAGCGAACACGACCTGTTGCAGCTCGATATGCCCGCTGGCCCGCGGCTGCGGCAGCACCTGCGCCACGTCGGGGGGCAGGATGGCACTTCGCGCTGCCAACAGTTCGGCAATGCGCTCGGCGGCACCCGCGGCCCGTTGCAGTTCGCCGATCACCTCACTGAGGGTACCGAAGGCACTGCCGACGATCAGGCTGTAGAACACGAATGCAGCCAGCTCGCCTGCGGATATACGCCCGGCGATCACATCCATGCCGCCGACCCACAGCATCACCCCCACCGCCCCCAACACCAGCACGATCACCAGGGTTATCAGCCAGGCACGCTGTGTAATCCGCTTGCGGGCAACAGTAAACGCTGCTTCGACCGTATCAGCGAACAGTTCGCGGTCGTGCGCCTGGTGGTTGTAGGCCTGCACGGTCTTGATCTGCCCCAGCGTTTCAGCCACGTAGCTGCCCACATCGGCGACCCTGTCCTGGCTCTGCCGCGACAGGCTGCGCACCCGACGGCCGAACAACAGGATCGGTGCCAACACCAGCGGCAGCGTTACCACCACGATGCTGGTGAGCTTGGGGTTGGTGATGAACAGCAATACCACACCGCCAATGACCATCAGCGCGTTGCGCAGGAACATCGACAGCGATGAACCGATCACTGATTGCAGCAAGGTAGTGTCCGCAGTCAGCCGAGACTGGATCTCGGAGCTGCGGTTGTCCTCGAAAAAACCTGGGTGCAGGCCGATCAGGTGATCGAAGACCGCACGACGGATATCGGCCACACAACGCTCGCCAATCCACGACACCAGATAGAAACGGCTGAAGGTACCCACCGCCAGCGCCAGCACCAGCAGCAGGAACAGCCCGATGGTCTGATTGAGCTGATGCGCGGAGCGGGTCATGAAGCCTTGATCCACCAGCAGGCGGATGCCTTGGCCCATCGACAGGGTGATGCCAGCGGTGACCACCAGCGCCAGCAATGCCAATAGCACCTGACGGCGATAAGGGCGAACAAACTGCCAAGCCAGGCGCAAGGCACGGCGTTGGCGCGGGGAAACCGATTCGGGCATGGCGACGACCACAAAGGGTGGGGAAGCGGCAGCCTACCACTCATCCCGGTCGGGAGACTGCATGAAGGTTGCTATAACGCATCGATCTAACCAGCTTATGGAGCTTTCACAGGGTTTCTGCTGGACTGTTGCTGCCGTGACCCGGAAGCTGTCACAGGCCAGTCACGGCGCAGGGCTACCCTGAGCTTGAACCTGAAGAGGAGACAGTGCATGAGCTTGCAGCATGGCAGTGATAACCAGAAGCCCCAAACCTCCCCGCAACCGCAAGTATGCGGTTCGATCATTGACGCCAAGGGGCGCGAAGTGCCGATCACCGAGCAGATGATCCAGCAGGCCTGCAAGGCCCTGGAAGAAAGCCGTGTCGAGCGCGTACGCAAAGGTTGATCGGCGAATTCTTTGCAACCCGGCGCTTGCGCCGGGTTTTTATTGGCCCAGCCAGTGGGCTTGGCCGCCCCCACAGGTAACCGCACCTACCTGCAAGATCAAGGCAAGGCGTGCTTAGACCAACACCCCACCCAGGGCACTGACCAACTGCGCCAACTGCGGCGCCTCCCCGTGCAAGCGCACGGCCAGCCCCTCGATCTCGCGCCTTGGCGGGTATTGCTTGCGCAACTGGTCGAACGCTGCTCGCTGTTGCTGCGGATCATCGCTGAGGCTACGGCGGAAATCGGCATCATCACGGCGCGGGTCATACACGGCGCGACACAGGGTGGCCAAGGCCCAGGACAGGTCGGTGCTGGCATCCAGCTCGATCTGCGCCAGCGGTGGCTTGGGCAGCAGCTCGGCCAGTCGCACCTGCTCATTCACACCGAGGAAGCGACACAGCGCCTGGTAGATCTGCGCCGTGCCACGCTGGCGGCCATCGAGGCTATAGCCGGCAATGTGCGGCGTAGCCAGGGTGCACAGGTCGGCCAACGTCAGGTCGACCTGCGGCTCCCCTTCCCACACATCCAGCACCGCGTGCACGTCTTCACGGTCCAGCAGCAGCTCGCGCAGGGCCACGTTGTCCACTACCGGGCCACGGCTGGCGTTTACCAGCCAGGCACCCGGGCGCAACTGTGCCAGCTGCGCCTGCCCCAGCAGGTGCCAGGTCGGGTGCTGGCCGCCGCGTTGCAACGGGGTATGCAAGCTGATCACATCGCACTGCTGCAGGATGGTTTCGAGGCTGACGTAGTCGCCGCCCTCCGCGGCCTGACGCAACGGGTCGCACACCAGCACCTTCCAGCCCAGGCCATGCAGCACCCGCACGAGGCGGCCACCCACTTCACCCGCGCCGACAACGCCATATACGCGCTCAGGCAATGCCACGCCATCCAGTTCGGCCAGGGTCAGCAGGCTGCCCAGCACGTAATCGACCACGCCGCGGGCATTGCAGCCAGGTGCGCTGCTCCAGCGGATGCCAGCTTCTGCAAAGTAGTCCAGGTCCAGGTGATCAGTGCCGATGGTGCACGTGCCGACAAAGCGTACACGGCTGCCTTCGAGCAACTGACGGTCGACCTTGGTCACCGAGCGCACCAGGAGGATATCGGCGTCCTTGACGCTGGCAGCATCGAGGCTTCGGCCGGGGTAGCGGCGAATTTCACCGAAACCCTGGAAGAAGGCATCGAGCAGCGGGATGTTCTCGTCGGCAACTATCAGCATGGCGCTCTCCTGTCTGGGGAGCGCAGTGTAGGCGCAACGCCGGGCGTGTTCCAGAGCGATTCAGTCGGCTTTCTTGCGGATCCAGTACAGGAAAGTGCCGGCGTCCTCTTGTTGCTGCAGCAGCTCGTGGCCGAGGAAGTTGCAGAACTTGGGGATGTCGCGGCGGGTCGACGGGTCGGTGGCGATGACCTTGAGCAGGCCGCCGGCGGCCAGGTTGCGTACGTGCTGGTGCAGCATCATCACGGGTTCCGGGCAGTTCAGGCCGGTGGCATCGAGGATGGCGTCGGGGGTGAAATCGGTCATGGGGGGCTCCGAAAATGATCGCTATTGTCGCGCATAGCGCGACGCGGTCCAAGCACGGCTTTCAAACCCAGCGCTGAGTCAGGACAGACGAATTTGCTTCTTGCTTCTTGGATGTGGGCATTTAGATTGAGCAGGTATTCGTTCACGCAGGTGGCGCATAGTCACCTTTCCGCCCTTACGGCGGGTCCCTTTTTGTCGTGGCAAAAAGGAACCAAAAACCGTCGGCTCCCATCATCCGGCCCCTGCGCTGCGCTCCGGGGTCCCCTCGCTCCGGGCTTGCTCCCGGGAGGACCGCGCTGCAGGCCCCATCCTGGGGCCCAGCGCTTGACGGGCATCCATGCCCGTCACCTCCCTTCGCAAGCCCTGCACTCGGCCTCCTGAAGTCGCAATCTGCGTCGCATGAACTATCGCGCGCTTAGAAGCAACAGCAAAAGCAAAAGCAGACGCAGAAGCACAAGCAGAAGCAGAAGCAGAAGCAGAACGACGCGCTGGCCTCAGCGGGGCTTCAAGTCGAGCCGCCGCAGGTGGCAGGTTACTTCTTCACGGTCGTGGTACAGCTGCTTGCAGGCAATCGACACCTTGATCTTGCGTGCCTTGAATGTTGCCTCCATACGGTCGAGCAGGCGCCGTACTTCGGCATAACGCTGCTTCATCGGCAACTTCAGGTTGACCACCGCCTCGCGGCACAGCCCCTCACCCAGCCAGGTTTCAATCAGCGAGGTGGTACGCGCCGGCTTCTCGACGATATCGCACACCATCCAGTCTACCGGCTGCTTCGGCTGCCAGGTAAACCCATCGGCCATCAAGTGCTGGACCAGGCCGGTGTCCATCAGGCTTTCGGCCATCGGCCCGTTATCGATGGCTGTCACCAGCATGCCACGGCGCACCAGCTGGTAGGTCCAGCCACCCGGTGAGGCTCCCAGGTCGACGCCGGTCATGTCATCCCCCAGGCGCTGCTCCCACTGCTCACGCGGAATGAACTGGTGCCAGGCTTCTTCCAGCTTGAGTGTCGAACGGCTAGGTGCCTCGCGAGGGAACTTCAGGCGCGGGATGCCCATGGGCCACAAGGCGCTGTTGCTGGCCGATGCCACGCCGACAAATACCCGCCGGCCGCTGATGAAGGTCAGCAGCAAGCGTGGGCGACCGGGGTCGTCGACCAGGCGGCCGGCCTTCTCCAGGGCCTTGCGCAACGGCACTTCGAACTTTCGGCAAAAAGTGGACAATTCCTTGCCTTCGTTGCTGTCCAGCACCTCCAGCCAAAGGCTACCGAACACCGGGAAGTCAGCCAACTGCGCCAGCAGTACGCTGATGCGGTCACTTTCCGGCAGTTCAACGTAACCGCCACGTGCCCACTGCCGCGGGAAAATCAGCTGGTTGAAACGCAGTTCCCCCATCAAGCGCTCGGCACCGCCCTCCTCGCTACAGACAAACTCGGCACTGGCACTTTGCGGCTTGCCTTTGGCATAGCCGGCAACACCCAGGCGGGCGGCATGTTCGCTGATTTCGGCGCAAACCTCGCCCTCGAAACCGGGCCGGCAATGCATGAACAGGGTATTCATCTCTCACTCCACGACGGCTGGCGCACCACAGGCGCCGGCAGGGCGGCGATGATAAAGGAAGTTCGGAACCTGCGACACGCCCCGCCGGTCCAGAAAAGGGTCAGGTAGCGTAAACCGGTCTAACCTGACCATTCAGCCAGGTCCGTGCCGTGCGGACCGATACAGAGCGGTGCTGCCGGCAAACCGTGACTATTTGCCGGGCACCGGTGCAGAAGGAGTTGGCAATGCCCTCGCTCGATAGCCTGAACACCCTCAAGCCCCTCAAGGTCGGCGACCAGACCTACCACTACTTCAGCCTCACCGAGGCCGCCCGCCAGCTGGGTGACCTGCAGCGCCTGCCCATGTCGCTGAAAGTGCTGCTGGAAAATCTGCTGCGCTGGGAGGATGGCGCGACCGTCACCGGCGACGACTTGCGCGCCATTGCCCAATGGCTTGGCGAACGCCGCTCGGACCGCGAGATCCAGTACCGCCCGGCGCGGGTGTTGATGCAGGACTTCACCGGTGTGCCCGCCGTGGTCGACCTGGCCGCCATGCGCGCCGCCATGGCCAAGGCTGGCGGCGACCCGCAACGGATCAACCCGCTGTCACCGGTCGACCTGGTGATCGATCACTCGGTAATGGTCGACCGCTACGGCACGCCGCAAGCCTTTGCCGAAAACGTCGACATCGAAATGCAGCGCAATGGCGAGCGCTATGCCTTTCTGCGTTGGGGCCAGAGCGCCTTCGACAACTTCCGCGTAGTTCCCCCGGGCACCGGCATTTGCCACCAGGTCAACCTGGAGTACCTGGGCCGCACGGTGTGGACCCGTGAGGCCGACGGCCGCACCTATGCCTTCCCCGATACCTTGGTGGGCACAGACTCGCACACCACCATGATCAACGGCCTGGGCGTACTCGGCTGGGGTGTCGGCGGCATCGAAGCGGAAGCGGCCATGCTCGGCCAGCCGGTATCGATGCTGATCCCCGAAGTGATCGGCTTCAAGCTGACCGGCAAGCTGCGGGAGGGCATCACTGCCACTGACCTGGTGCTGACCGTGACACAGATGCTGCGCAAGAAAGGCGTGGTGGGCAAGTTCGTTGAATTCTACGGCGACGGCCTGGCCGAGCTGCCCCTGGCCGACCGCGCAACCATCGCCAACATGGCACCGGAATACGGCGCCACCTGTGGCTTCTTCCCGGTCGACCAGGTCACCTTGGACTATCTGCGGCTTTCGGGCCGCCCCGAAGCGACCGTGCAGCTGGTCGAACAGTACTGCAAGGCGCAGGGCATGTGGCGCCTGCCCGGCCAGGAGCCGTTATTCAGCGACACGCTGGCCCTGGACATGGACGACGTCGAAGCCAGCCTGGCCGGACCCAAACGGCCACAGGACCGCGTAGCGCTGGGCCAGGTCAGTCAAGCCTTCGACCAGTTCATCGCGCTGCAGCCCAAACCGTTGGCCAAAGAAGTTGGTCGCCTGGAAAGCGAAGGTGGCGGCGGTGTAGCAGTGGGCAACGCCGACCAGGCCGGTGCAGTCGACTACAGCCATCAGGGCCAGACCCACACCCTGCGCGATGGCGCCGTGGTGATTGCCGCGATCACCTCATGTACCAACACGTCCAACCCCAGCGTGATGATGGCTGCCGGGCTGGTGGCAAAAAAAGCACTGGAAAAAGGCCTGCAACGCAAACCTTGGGTCAAGAGCTCGCTGGCGCCAGGCTCCAAGGTAGTCACCGACTACTTCAAGGCAGCCGGGCTCACGCCTTACCTCGACCAACTGGGTTTTGATCTGGTCGGTTATGGCTGCACCACCTGCATCGGCAACTCCGGCCCGCTGGACGAGGCGATCGAAAAAGCCATTGGCAGCGCCGACCTGACCGTGGCCTCGGTGCTATCGGGCAACCGCAACTTCGAGGGCCGCGTGCACCCGCTGGTCAAGACCAACTGGCTGGCCTCGCCCCCGCTGGTGGTGGCCTACGCCCTGGCCGGCAGCGTGCGCCTGGACCTGACGCGCGATCCGCTGGGCTCAGGCAAGGACGGCCAACCGGTCTACCTGCGTGATATCTGGCCGACCCAGCAGGAAATTGCCGAGGCCGTGGCCAAGGTCGATACGGCGATGTTCCACAAGGAATATGCCGAAGTGTTCGCCGGTGATGCGCAATGGCAGGCCATCGAGGTGCCACAGGCCGCCACTTACGTGTGGCAGGCTGACTCCACCTACATCCAGCACCCACCGTTCTTCGACGGCATCGGCGGGCCGCCGCCACAAATTGCCAATATTCACGGCGCACGGGTGCTGGCGCTGCTGGGCGACTCAGTGACCACCGACCACATTTCCCCCGCGGGCAACATCAAGACCGACAGCCCGGCCGGGCGCTACCTGCGCGAACAGGGTGTGGAGCCTCGCGACTTCAACTCCTACGGTTCGCGGCGTGGCAACCACGAAGTGATGATGCGCGGCACCTTCGCCAACATCCGTATCCGCAACGAAATGCTGGCAGGTGAAGAAGGCGGCAACACCTTGCATGTGCCCACTGGCGAGAAGCTGTCGATCTACGACGCGGCCATGCGTTACCAGCAGGAGGGCACCCCGCTGCTGGTGATTGCCGGCCAGGAGTACGGTACCGGCTCGAGCCGCGACTGGGCAGCCAAGGGTACCAACCTGCTGGGGGTCAAGGCCGTGCTGGCAGAAAGCTTCGAGCGTATTCACCGCTCCAACCTGGTGGGCATGGGCGTGTTGCCACTGCAATTCAAGGCCGGGCACAACCGCAAACAGCTGGGGCTGACCGGCAAGGAACAGATCGATGTACTGGGGCTGGACGGCGCACATATTCGCCCCGGCATGAGCCTGCCCTTGCGCATTACCCGCGAGGATGGCCAGCAGGAACAGATCGAGGTGCTATGCCGGATTGATACCCTGAACGAGGTGGAGTACTTCAAGGCCGGGGGGATTCTGCACTATGTGTTGCGCCAGATGATCGCCGGTTGAGACGGAGCGTCTGGCCGAAGATGTGTTCCGCTCTCTAGACCGAGCGCTGCGCGGGCGGCGCTCGGTCTCCTACACGCCAATACCTCAAGGCTATATGCTTTAAAGTCCCACGCGACAGCACTGGCCCTTGGCCATCCATTCGGTCATCATCTGACTTACCCGTCATTGAGTGCAATCAATGAACCAAATATCCATTCAATAAAACCAGCGGCTTGCCGATACCTGTCGAAAGCCCTGCGGACTATCACCCATGCGTAACAACCAGCCGATTACCCAGAGAGAACGGACTTTCCCTGCCCAGCAGCGGTTGATCTCCACTACCAACGCCAAGGGTGTGGTCACCTACTGCAACGATGCCTTTATCGAAATCAGTGGATTCACCCGCGAGGAGCTGACTGGCGCACCGCACAACCTGGTGCGTCACCCCGACGTACCGCCTGCCGTGTTTGCCCATATGTGGCAAACCCTCAAGCAGGGCCAGCCGTGGATGGGCATCGTCAAGAACCGCTGCAAGTCCGGTGACCATTACTGGGTCAACGCCTATGTCACACCCATCTTCGATAACAACCAGGTTGTCGGTTTCGAGTCGGTGCGGGTCAAGCCCACCGCCGAGCAGATCCGCCGCGCCGAGGCCCTGTATCAGCGCATCAACCAGGGCAAGCCACCGGTACCGCGCCGCGACAAGTGGCTGCCAGTGCTGCAGGACTGGCTACCGTTCATCCTGATCAGCCAGGTGGGCTTCCTGATCGGCAACTGGCTGGGTCATTCCTGGGGCTTTGCCTTGGCCGCAGGGCTTTCGGTACCACTGGGCCTGCTCGGCCTGAGCTGGCAGCAGCGCGGCCTCAAGCGCCTGCTGCGCCTGGCCGAGCAAACCACTTCCGACCCACTGATCGCGCAGATGTACACCGACAGCCGTGGCGTGCAGGCGCGCCTGGAAATGGCCATGCTCAGCCAGGACGCACGCATGAAAACCTGCCTGACCCGCCTACAAGACAGTGCCGAACTCCTGAGCGACCAGGCACGCCAGTCCGATGCCTTGGCGCACAAGAGCTCTACGGGGCTGGAGCGCCAGCGGGTGGAGACCGAGCAAGTCGCCGCTGCGGTAAACCAGATGGCCGCCACCACTCAGGAAGTGGCCAACCATGTGCAGCGCACCGCCGATGCCACCCAGGAAGCCAACCGCCTGACCAGCCAAGGCCGGCAAATTGCCGGAGAAACCCGCGAGGCCATCGAACGTCTGTCGGCGGCAGTGGGCGAGACCGGCCAGACGGTTACGCAACTGGCCAAGGACAGCGACGAGATTGGTGGCGTGGTCGACGTGATCAAGGGCATCGCCGACCAGACCAACCTGCTGGCACTGAACGCAGCCATTGAAGCGGCGCGCGCCGGTGAAATGGGCCGTGGTTTTGCCGTAGTGGCTGATGAAGTGCGTCAGTTGGCCCAGCGCACCGCCGAATCCACCGGGCAGATCCATGGCCTGATCGCCAAGCTGCAACAGACCGCCAGTAACGCAGTGCAGACCATGGAAACCGGCCACCGCCAGGCACAGGAAGGCGTCGACCGGGTAATGCAGGCTGACGAGGCGTTGGTAGGCATCAGCGAAGCGGTGGCCAATATCACCGACATGGCCACCCAGATTGCAGCTGCAACCGAGGAGCAGACCGCAGTGGCTGACGAGATCAGCCGCAACATCAGCACCATTGCCGAACTGGCCGACCAGACCGCCGAACAGGCGCAGCACTCGGCACTGCTGAGCGAGGAACTGACCAGCACGGCGGGCAGCCAGTATTCGCTGGTGGAGCGCTTCAACCGCTGAAGCTCGCGACTTGGCCCTCCGCCGCGGTGGAGGGCACCGGCTCTGCCGGTGTTCGCGGGCAAGCCCGCCCCTACAACGGAATGTGCCGAACCACCGATGCGTGCGTAGGAGCGGGTTTACCCGCGAATACGGTAGCAGCGGCAACGGTGAACGGCGGGTGGAGATTGGCCAGCAGGGCCGGCCCTTTCGCGGGTAAACCCGCTCCTACGACGGCCTGTGCCGAACCCCCGATGCGTGTGTAGGAGCGGGTTTACCCGCGAATACGGTGGCGACGGCAACGGTGAACGGCAAGTGTAAATTGGCCAGCAGGCCCGGCCCATTCGCGGGTAAACCCGCGCCTACGACGGCCTGTGCCGAACCCCCGATGCGTGTGTAGGAGCGGGTTTACCCGCGAATACGGTGGCGACGGCAACGGTGAACGGCAAGTGTAAATTGGCCAGCAGGCCCGGCCCATTAGCGGGTAAACCCGCGCCTACGACGGCCTGTGCCGAACCACCGATGCGTGCGTAGGAGCGGGTTTACCCGCGAATACGGTAGCGGCGGCAACGGTGAACGGCGGGTGGAGATTGGCCAGCAGGGCCGGCCCTTTCGCGGGTAAACCCGCTCCTACACGCGGCCTGTGCCGAACCACCGATGCGTGTGTAGGAGCGGGTTTACCCGCGAATACGGTGGCGGCAGCAACAGTGAACGGCGGGTGGAAATTGGCCAGCAGGCCCGGCCCTTTCGCAGGTGAACCCGCTTGCTGTGTTACCAGTCCAACCGCAACCGGCTCTCGAAGTAGCGCTCTTCGCCACTCAGCGGGTCCTCGAAACGCAGGCTCTGCGCCAACAGTTTCAGCGGCCGCTGGTAGTCATCCTCTTCATTGAGCAACTGCGGATAGAACGGGTCATTGCTGATCCCTGCCCCCAAGGCCGCCATGTGCACACGCAACTGATGGGTCTTGCCGGTCACGGGCGATAGCCCATAGCGCCATCGCTCACCGTTCTTCTCCAGCACCTCGGCCAGGGTTTCACTGTTGGCCTCACCCTCCACCTCATGCATGCGGAAAAATGGCTCGCCATGCACCAGGCGGCTTTTGTGCACCAGCGGAAATGCATGCTGCGGCATGGCAGCGGCAATGGCCTGGTAACGCTTGTCGATACGCCGCTCGGGGAACAGCCGCTGGTAGGCGCTGCGGCTGTGCGGGTTGGCGGAAAACAGCACGAGCCCAGCGGTGTGCCGGTCGATGCGGTGCAACGGCACCAGGTGCGGATTGTCCAGGCGACGGATCAGGCGACGCAACAAGGTCTGCTCGACGTATTCACCGGTCGGCGTCACCGGCAGGAAATGCGGTTTATCGGCCACCACCAGGTGCTCGTCCACATGCAGCACCACCTCCTGCACCGGAATCGGCCGTTCGTTCGGCACTTCGCGGAAGTAATGCAAACGCATGCCACGCTTGTAAGGCAGGTCGGCGGCAACTGCGTGCCCGTTGGCATCCAGCACCCGGCCACGGGCAAAGCGGTCAAGCCACTGGGCGCGGTCGATGGCCTTGAAATGGTCACACAAGCAATCGAGCACCGTCACCCAGTTACCAGGTGGCAGGCACACCGTACTGGCTTGCTGGCGGGCGGGGTCGAAAGGCGTGGTCATGGCTGGGCTCGAGACGTTCATGGCCGCGCATTATCGCCCAAGCCCGCCCCCTCAACCAGCCTGGGCCATCGCCTCGCAGCGCTCCTTCAGCCAGCGCAGTACCTGCACCGGCTCCCAGCGGCCAGGGTCGTAGAGTGCATAGAGCAACCCCTCATAACCCACCACATCCAGCCCTCGGTGGTATCCGGCCCGCTGGAACAAGGCCTCGATCTCGGCGAAGCAGGTATTGAAGTGGACTTTGCCGAACGGCGTGCAGTCGCCCGTCACCAGGCCTTCGAGGCGCAGTTCCAGAACGGCGTCAGCCACCCGATCCACGGGCATGCGGTTGACGCTGTACTTGAGTTGCTCGACATTGAGCATGGCTTCACCTCGATACTGTATTTATATACAGCATACGAACATCCCCTTGCTGCCGTCAATGCGCTTCATTGCAGCCCCGCCAGGTAGCCGCTGCCTTTACGCAGGGTCAGCACCTGCCTGCGCGGCGTGCCGCGCGTCACCGACAGGTGCACCCATTTATCGAATTCCAGGATCAGCTGATCGAAGGGCACCGTACTTTCGCTGACTCGCCGAACGGTCTCACGCGGGCTGACCTCGATCACCGTGAAGTCCGCCGCCAGCCCTTGCACGTGCTGGCTATCGGAGGCGCCACCGATCAACCGATTGACCCTTTCACTGCGATACCCGCTGCTGATGATGATGGGCGCGTCGAACAATGCACGTACCTGTTCCAGCGCACAGCACAGCAATTGCAGGTTGGCCCTGGCTTCGAGGGGCGGTGCATTATCGAACCCTTCGCGGGCGGCGAGCTGGGAAACGGTCATTTCATCGAAGGTGAAATGTGGAGTGATGAACATGGCGAGCTATTCCGATGATGGAGAAGGTTACCGGCGACGGTGCGCCTCCACCGGATCATCAGCTCGCTTCACAGATCATGGAGCAGGGTTGCAACTCCTCTGCAGCCATCATTGCCCAAGAAAAGCCACCACTTGTTCGGTATCGAACGGCCAGTGCAGCTCGGCGCCGTTGTCACAGCGCCGCAGCACCGGAATGATCAGGCCATAACGTTCGAACAAAAGCTCGCTCTCGGCGATATCGACCAGCTCTACCAGCAGGCCATGATCGACGAGAGGCATCAACACAGCCTCGGCCACTTCGCAGAGGTGGCAGCCGAGGGTGCCGAACAGTTGACATTCAGGCAGCATGTGGCAGGTCCCGGGTGGCATACACAGAAGCCTATTCTAGGCGCGCCACGCCCACCCTGCACCTGACCAGGCTCAATCCTGGCTGGTAGCACCGATCCGGTGCAGCGACAGGTCCGCGCCTTGGAACTCCTGCTCATGGCTCAAGCGCAGGCCATGCAACGCTCGAATGGCTCCGTACACGGCAAAGCCACCGGCCAAGGCCACCAGCACGCCCATCAGGCTGCCCAGCAACTGGCTGACCAGGCTGACACCGCCCATGCCGCCCAGCGCCACCTGGCCGAACACGCCACAGGCGATGCCCCCCCACACGCCACACAGGCCATGCAACGGCCACACACCCAGGACGTCGTCGATTTTCCAGCGATTTTGCGCGGCGGTGAAGGTCCAGACAAAGAGCGCCCCCGCCACCAGGCCGGTGACCAGCGCTCCAACCGGGTGCATCAGATCGGAACCTGCGCAAATCGCCACCAGCCCGGCCAGCGGGCCGTTATGCAGAAAGCCCGGGTCGTTGCGCCCGGCCAGCAACGCCGACAGGGTGCCACCCACCATCGCCATCAGCGAGTTGATCGCCACCAGGCCGCTGACGCCCTGCAAGGTCTGGGCACTCATGACGTTGAAGCCAAACCAGCCGATGATGAGGATCCACGAGCCCAACGCCAGAAAGGGAATGCTCGACGGCGCAAACGCCACCAATCGGCCCTCGCGGTAGCGCCCACGGCGCGCCCCCAGCAGCAGCACCGCCGCCAGCGCCAGCCAGCCCCCCATGGCGTGTACCACCACAGACCCGGCAAAGTCGTGGAACGGTGCGCCGAAGCGTGCCTGCAGCCAAGCCTGCACGCCCAGGTTGCCGTTCCACACCACGCCCTCGAAGAACGGATAGACGAACGCCACGATCAATGCCGTGGCGCACAACTGCGGCACGAACCGCGCCCGCTCGGCAATGCCCCCGGAGATGATCGCCGGAATCGCCGCCGCAAAGGTCAGCAGGAAGAAGCACTTGACCAGCGCATAGCCATGGTCGACAGCCAGTGTTGTCGCCGGCTGGAAGAAGTTGACTCCGTAGGCGATCCAGTAGCCTATAAAGAAGTAGACCAGCGCCGAGATGGCAAAGTCGCTGAGGATCTTCGACAAGGCGTTGACCTGGTTCTTGTGGCGCACCGTGCCCACTTCAAGGAACGCGAAGCCGGCATGCATGGCCAGCACCAGAATGGCGCCCATGAGAATGAACAGGGTGTTGGAACCGTGGACCAGAGAGTCCATAGCGCTGTGCATGTTTTCCATGAAATAGGCAGACCTGCTGAAAAAGGCACCAGGACAGTTCAAGAACCTGCATCCCTGCACCGAATCGGTGCCAGCCCCTACCCTGTTCAGGTGAGCGGGGTGAAGCCTGCGTGGTTTTTTCTTGGGTTTGTCGTGGATTGGGTTAAGGTTTATCGGTATCCGCTGCGTGGGCGCCCTGAATCGGCGCAAAACCGGTCATAGGCGCTCCGCAACGTGGCAAAAACTTAGCAAGGCCCATACCAGCAGCCGCACTTGAACCTTCCATGCGTGCTGTCACTCGAACTACCAACACTCATCGACAGGGAGAGACCCATGGCCAGCAAATCGGCAAAGAATGCACAAGAGATATTGATGGCTGACTTCCAGGCCTTGGTGCGCGACACCGAGAAGCTGCTGGCCGACACCGCCAACCTGGCCGGCGACCAGGCCGACGAGTTGCGCGAGCAGATTCACGAGCGCCTGACCCAGGCCCGCGAAACCCTGCAACTGACCCAGGACTCGGTACGTGAACGCGGTCAGGCAGCGCTTGGCAGCGCCGAGCAGTACGTGCAGGAAAACCCGTGGCGGGCAATCGGCATCGCGGCCGGCGTCGGCCTGTTGATCGGTCTGCTGGCCAACCGGCGCTAAGGGGAACCCATGGAGAATGACGCCAACGGCGCCGGCGCTTCGGGTAAGCGCCTGGGCGCGGCCATGCTGGGGCTGCTGCACAGCCACATCGAGCTGTTCGGTATCGAGTTGCAGGAGCAGAAGGGCCGTACCTTGAGCCTGCTGCTGTTCGCCGGCCTGGCGCTGGTGTTCGCCCTGCTGCTGCTGACCGCGCTGTCCGGGCTGCTGCTGGTGCTGCTGTGGGACAGCTATCGACTGGCCGGTATCATTGGCCTGTGCGTGTTCTATGGCATTGCCGCCCTGTACTGCGGCGTGCGCCTGAAGGCGGCGGTGTTCGACGAATCATCGCCCTTCGGCGCCACCCTCGACGAACTTGCCAAGGACAGGGAGCGCCTGTTGCCATGAGCCTGCCAGAACTGCCAAACACGCGTAACCCGCGCGAACTGCGCAAGGCGCTGCTGCGCCTGCGCATGGAGATGCACCGCCAGGAAATCCGTCATGAGTCCGGTCAGTTGCTTGAACCGCTGCGCCGCGTGCGCGGCATGGGCAGCTCGCTACATGAAGGCCTGGGTATCAAGCATGCGCCACTGTGGGGCATCGGCGCTGTGGTGGCGCTGGGCTTTCTCACCGGCAAGGGCGTACGCAGCGGCAACCTGACGCGCCTGGTACGGTTGGGCAGCACCCTGCTGCCGCTGGTACGCCTCTACCTGCAAGGCGGCCGCCGGCCCTGACGCTCGCCCCGGCAGAAGCAGCCTTGTGCTGCGAAGAGGCCCGTACGATCGATACAAATGCATCAAAGGGCCGGCCTTTTCTTCGCAGCACAATGCGCTCCCTGCAGGGTATGCTGCTGCCTTCGAACGACAGGAGACCGCGCCTTGGACTGGCACACCTTGCTTACCCGCGAACGGCTGGGCAAAGCCCTGTACAGCGCCGATGAACTCGGGCGCAGCCCCTTCCACAAAGACCATGACCGCATCATTTTCTCCGGTGCCTTCCGCCGCCTCGGCCGCAAGACCCAGGTGCACCCGGTGTCGAGCAACGACCATATCCATACGCGCCTGACTCATTCGCTGGAAGTCAGCTGCGTCGGCCGCTCGCTGGGGATGCGCGTCGGCGAGACCCTGCGCGAAAACCTGCCGGACTGGTGCGCCCCCAGTGACCTGGGGATGATTGTGCAGTCAGCCTGCCTGGCCCACGACATCGGCAACCCGCCATTCGGCCACTCCGGCGAAGACGCCATTCGCCACTGGTTCCAGCAGGCCGCCGGGCGTGGCTGGCTGGACGACATGAGCGATGACGAACGGGCCGACTTTCTCAACTTCGAAGGCAATGCCCAGGGCTTTCGTGTGCTCACCCAACTGGAATACCACCAGTTCGATGGGGGGACCCGGCTGACCTATGCCACCCTCGGCACCTACCTCAAGTACCCGTGGAGCGCCCGCCATGCTGACGCCCTGGGCTACAAGAAGCACAAGTTCGGCAGCTATCAGAGCGAACTGCCCCTGCTCGAACAGATCGCCCGCAAGCTCGGCCTGCCGCAGCTGGAACACCAGCGCTGGGCGCGCCATCCACTGGTGTATCTGATGGAGGCTGCCGATGACATCTGCTACGCGCTGATCGACCTGGAAGACGGCCTGGAAATGGAGCTGCTGCAATATGCCGAAGTCGAAGCGCTGTTGCTTGACCTGGTCGGCGAAGACCTGCCAGAAACCTACCGCCAGCTCGGCCCACGCGATTCTCGTCGGCGCAAACTGGCCATCCTGCGCGGCAAGGCCATCGAACACCTGACCAACGCCGCCGCCCACGCCTTCGTCGAGCAGCAGCAGGCGTTGCTGGCCGGGCAACTGCCGGGCGACCTGGTGGAACACATGCATGGCCCAGCCAAACGCTGTGTACTGCAAGCCAAGGACATGGCACGCAACAAAATCTTCCAGGACAAGCGCAAGACCCTGCACGAAATCGGCGCCTACACCACCCTGGAGATTCTGCTGAACACGTTCTGCGGTGCGGCCCTCGAGCAGCACGGTGGACGTACGCCATCGTTCAAGAGTCGCAGGGTGCTGGACCTGATCGGCAACAATGCGCCAGACCCGCATGCCTCGTTGCACAGCGCCTTCCTGCGCATGATCGACTTCATCGCCGGCATGACCGACAGCTATGCCAGCGAAATGGCCCGGGAGATGACCGGGCGCTCCAGCCCGACCTGAAACGCGTCGGTGCAGCGCGGGCTCGGCCAGGCGCTGCACCACGCTGCAGGAAACTTCCTACACCGAGGTAACCACACTAAACGGCACGAATAAAAACTAATGAAAAGTTACCAAAATCGCTTTGACAGCGAGTTAAGCACACCTATTCCGTAGCCCATTTTGCTTTATCTTGTAAGCCGTTTCCCATATAAGCCTAACAGCCATTCCTCGCACGCCTGACGACTTCCAACTGCGATAAGGTGCCCACTGTCACCCTCAATCGACCGCAGGGAAGTTGAACATGCATTCCATATTTATCGTTGACGACCATCCGGTGATTCGCCTGGCCGTCCGTATGCTGCTGGAAAACCAGAACTACAAGATTGTCGGCGAGTCGGACAACGGCGTAGACGCCATGCAGATGATCCGCGAGAGCAACCCCGACCTGGTCATTCTCGACATCAGCATCCCCAAGCTAGACGGCCTGGAGGTGCTGGCCCGCTTTCAGAGCATGGCCCTGCCCTTGAAGGTTCTGGTACTGACTGCACAGTCCCCGGCATTGTTTGCCGTACGTTGCATGCACTCGGGCGCAGCGGGTTATGTTTGCAAGCAGGAAGACCTGAGCGAACTGCTCAGTGCAATCAAGGCCGTACTGGCCGGTTATAACTACTTCCCCAGCCAGGCAATAAAAAACAACCAGACGACCGACAGTGACCTGCAACTTTTCCGCCAGGTAAATGATCGCGAACTGATGGTGCTTCAACTTTTCGCCCAAGGCCGCAGCAACAAGGAAATTGCCAAGGGCATGTTTCTCAGCAGCAAGACTGTCAGCACCTACAAGAAGCGCCTCATGCACAAACTGCAAGTCAATACGCTGGTCGATCTGATCGAGATGGCCAAGCGCAACGCGCTGGTCTGAACATGGTCATGGCCCGAGCTATCAACTGCCTGCTGCTCGTTCTGCTGCTCAGCGGCGCAACACAGGCTGGCCATCGTGAAGCCGCGTCTTTTACGTTACTGGCGCGCTCATCGGCCCGCCCGGTCCAGCCCGTGCTCACGCCCGAACAACGGCAATGGCTCGAAGGCCAGCAGGAACTGGTACTGGGCACGTCGGCCCCCGACTATCCGCCGTTCGACATCACCGGTGGCGGCAACGACTACCAGGGCCTGACCGCCGAGTATGCAAGCCTGATCGGCAAGGCCTTGCAGTTGCCAGTGAGGGTGCTGCGTTTCTCCAGCCGGCAGGCGGCGGTGGAGGCGCTCAGGCACGGGGATATCGACCTGCTGGGCAGCGCCAATGGCTACGAAGCGGCCAGTGACGGCCTGGCACTGTCGCGCCCCTATGCCGTCGACCAACCTGTACTGGTAACGCGTGAAGACGAAAACCGGGCACTGGACATGGACCTTGCCGGCATGCGCCTGGGTATGCTCTACCACTATTTGCCCAGACAGGAAGTACTCACCGCCTACCCCAAGGCCGAGCTGCTGGCCTTTGGCTCTTCCAGCCAGGCACTGAATGCTGTCGCATTCGGCCAGGCCGACGTGTTCATCGGCGACACCATCTCCACGCACTACCAGCTCAACCGTGGTCATCTGCCCCGCCTGCGCATGGCCAACTTCGGCAAACACGAGGCCATCGGCTTCGGTTTTGCCTTGCGTCAGCAAGATACCGTGCTGCTGGACCTGGTGAACACCATCCTGGACAGGCAAAGCCCGGCCATACGCTCCAGTATCTTCAAACGCTGGAGCGCCGGCAGCGACCTGTTGCTGAGCGATCGCCAACTGCAATTGAGCGCGGCCGAGCAGCAGTGGCTGCAGAAGCATCCCGTGATGCGCGTGGCAGCCGATGACGCGGCTGCACCACTGTCCTATTTCGATGATTCGGGGCATTTCCGAGGCATCACCGCCGACCTGCTGGAACTCATTCGCCTGCGCACCGGGTTGCGTTTCGAAGTGCAGCGCGCCAGTGGCATTGCCGACATGGTCGCCCGCCTCAAGGATGGCCGGGCCGATGTCATCGCCGCACTGGCCAGCGCCGGTAAACCAGGGGACGACCTGCAAATCAGCCGCCCCTACCTCGAAAGCGCCTATGTGCTGGTCAACCACAAGGACAACAACACACTGAGTTCACTGGAGCAGTTGCAGGGGCATCGCATCGCCATTACCCGGGACAGCACCATGAACGCCATGCTGTCCCGGGACTACCCAAAGATAAGCTGGGTCGAGACCGAAAGCGCGTTCTACTCCATGGCGTTGCTCAACAGCGGGGCCGTCGATGCGGTGATCACCACCCTGATCGACGCCAACCACGCCTTGGCCAGCAACCCCGAACTGGTCATCCGCACCTCGGTCGGCAGCGAACCCGCCAACTTCGCCATGGCCACCACGGCTCCGTCACCGGCGCTGTTGTCTATCCTCGACAAGGCTTTGCTGAGTATCTCACCCGAGGAGCTGGGGGTAATCAACAACCGCTGGCGCGGCTTTGGCAGGCATGAGGATGACAACACCAAAGTCTACAGCCGCCTTGCCCTGCAGGTGGTGCTGGCCACGGTCGTGCTCTTGTTGCTGGCCCTGCTCTGGAATGCCCGCCTGCGCCTGCAGATTCGCCAGCGCCAGCGCGCCGAACGCGCGCTGAACGACCAGTTGGCATTCATGCGCGCCCTGCTCAACGGTACGCCCCACCCCATGTATGTGCGCGACCGCGAGGGTTGCCTGAAAAGTTGCAACTACAGCTACCTTGAAGCCGTGCAGGCCCGCTCCGATCAGGTGATCGGCAAAAAACTCAAGGACAGCCTGTTTGCCGATTCCGAGCAGGCTCGGCAGATCCAGGCTGATTACCAGAAAGTCATGGCGGCGGGCTCGCCGCTGATCAAGGACCGCCCACTACGGATCAAAGGCCGGGCATTGACTATCTACCACTGGATCTTGCCGTACCGCGACTCTCTGGGTGAGGTACAGGGGATCATCGGCGGCTGGATCGACATCAGCGAACGCCGGCAACTGGTCATGGAGCTGCGCCAGGCCAAGCAGCAGGCCGACGATGCCAACCGCGCCAAGAGCACGTTCCTGGCGACCATCAGCCACGAAATCCGCACCCCGATGAATGCCGTCATCGGCATGCTGGAACTGGCGGTCAAGCGCGCCGACCAGGGCCGGGTGGACCGAAGCGCGCTGGAACTGGCACACCATTCGGCCAAAGACCTGCTAGGCCTGATCGGTGACATTCTCGACATCGTGCGCATCGAGTCCGGGCACTTGTCCCTGGCCCCGGAGGTGGTCGACCTGGCGGCGCTGGTCGAATCGGTGGCGCGCATTTTCGATGGCCAGGCGCGGCAGAAAGGCCTGGCCCTGGAAGTGCAGATCGCCCCGGCCGCACGCTGCCCTGTCCTGCTTGACCCGCTGCGCTTCAAGCAGGTGCTGTCCAACCTGGTGAGCAATGCCATCAAGTTCACCGAGCATGGTCAGGTGCGCATCTGCGTCAGCCTGCTGGATGACGGTACCAGCACACCCGCCGTACTGGAGCTGGAGGTGCGCGACAGTGGCATCGGCATCCACCCCGACGACCTGCAGCGCCTGTTCAACCCGTTCATCCAGGCCAACCCGCACAGCCAGGGCGCCCGCGCAGGTACCGGGCTGGGCCTGGCCATCTGCCGTAACCTGTGCGAAATGATGGGCGGCAGCCTGTCCATGAAAAGCCTGGAGGATGTCGGTACCCAGGTGCGCCTGAAGATGCCGCTGCAACGGGTGGATGGCGCAGAGCAGCCGAAACCGCTGCCCGAGCAGCTCGACGTGCCCGACCCACGGCTGAACGTGCTGGTCATTGATGATCACCCGGCCAACCTGCAACTGATGGCGCAACAACTTGGCTACCTGGGCCTGGAGCACGCCAGCGCCCGCGATGGGCGGGAAGGCCTGGCGACCTGGCGGGAAGGCGACTTCGATGTGCTGGTACTCGACTGCAACATGCCGCACATGAACGGTTACCAGCTGGCGACTGCCGTGCGCGCCGAAGAACGCCAGGGCAAGCGCCCCCCCTGCACCATCCTCGGCTATACCGCCAACGCACAGCCGGAAGTACGCCGCAAGTGCCTGACCGCCGGCATGGACGACTGCCTGCTCAAGCCCATCAGCCTGAGCACCCTCAGCCAGCGCCTGGCTGGCATTCGCCCGCGCCGCCAGCAACGCCCCCGCCGCAAGCTGTACCAGCTGGACGGCCTGGCCGCCGTGGTCGGGCCTGACCCGGTCGATCGCCAGCGCTTCCTGGAGGCCCTGCACCAGAGCCTTCAGGCCGATCTGGCCAGCCTGATGGCGCTTCACCCGCAACACGACAGCGGCGCCATTGCCGAGCAGGCCCACAAGGTGCTAAGCGCCGCACGCATGCTGGAAGCCCCTGACCTGATGGCGGCCTGTGAAGCCCTCGAGGCCAGCGACTTGCCCACTGCCCAGGTGCGCCTGCGGCGCCAGGCACTGGCACGGCATATGTGCCGAGTGGAACGTGCCCTGGCCAAGGAATTGGCCACCAGCAGAGATACTCAGGCAGGCAACCAGACGTGTTAACTGGTAGACTGCGCGGCGTTATTACCTAAGAGGATTGTTTCATGGCCACAAACCGCTCCCGTCGTCTGCGCAAGAAGCTGTGTGTCGACGAGTTTCAGGAATTGGGCTTCGAGCTGAACCTGGAATTCAAGGAAGATCTGGATGACCAGGCAATCGATGCTTTCCTCGACGCGTTCCTGGAAGAAGCCATGGACGCCAACGGCCTGGATTATGTAGGCGGTGACGATTTCGGCCTGGTGTGCTCGGTCAAACGCGGCTCGGTCAGCGAAGAACAGCGCGCTGCCGTTGAAGCCTGGCTCAAAGGCCGCAGCGAACTGACCAAAATCGAAGTCAGCCCGCTGCTGGATGCCTGGTACCCGGAAAAGCCTATCAACAAGGCTGAGTGATACTTGTCAGCTTCGAGCTGAAAGGTTGATTGCTGAAAAGGCCACCCCATTCGGGTGGCCTTTTTATTGGCGATGCTTTTCCGTCGAACGTGACGCATCGTGGCTGCGCTTGGGGCATAATGCGTAGTGTTTACGTCGTGGGGCCATCATCTCTTACAGCCCCAAAGCCCTTTTCCCTCGCCGCAGGGTATTCACTCACTATGATCAAAACGCTTCGTCCCCTCGTTCTTGCCGGCCTGCTGTTGCCACTTGCCTTGCCCAGCCACGCCGCCGTCAATACCACCCTGCCTGCCAAAGTGCAGCAGGCGCTCAAGGCCAACAAGCTGCAGGACACAGCGCTGTCGCTGGTGATGCTGCCGCTGGATGGCCCCGGCACCCCGACCGTGTTCAATGCCGATGTGTCGGTGAACCCGGCCTCGACCATGAAACTGGTCACGACCTACGCTGCCCTCGAACTGCTTGGCCCGACCTTTCAGTGGAAAACCGAGTTCTACACCGACGGCACCCTGAGCAACGGTGTGCTTAACGGTAACCTGTACCTTAAAGGTGGCGGTGACCCCAAACTGAACATGGAAAAGCTGTGGCTGCTGATGCGTGACCTGCGCGCCAATGGCGTGCGCACCGTCACCGGTGACCTGGTGCTGGACCGCAGCCATTTCGTGCAGCCCAACCTGCCGCAGTTCAACGACGACGGCGGCGATGATAACAAGCCGTTCCTGGTCAAGCCCGACTCGCTGCTGGTCAACCTCAAGGCCCTGCGCTTCGTGGCGCGCAATGATGGTGGCAAAGTCACCGTCGCAGTCGAGCCGCCGATTGCCAGTATCCGTATCGACAACCAGGTCAAGCCGGTAGCCTCAAAGAAATGCACCGGTGATGTGCGCTACAACCCGGTGCCCCAGGCCGACGGCATCAGTGTCACGGTCAGCGGCCAACTGGGTGACGGCTGCAACTCGCAAACCTACTTGTCGCTGCTCGACCATTCCACCTACGCCGCCGGTGCCGTGCGCGCAATCTGGAACGAACTGGGTGGCAACATCCAGGGTGGCGACCGCATCGAGAATGTGCCCAAGAGTGCTCGCCTGCTGGCCCGCGCCTTCTCGCCAGACCTGGTGGAAGTGATCCGCGACATCAACAAGTACAGCAACAACACCATGGCCCAGCAGCTGTTCCTGAGCCTTGGCGCGCAGTTCCGCACCGATGCCGATGGTGACGACGCCCGTGCTGCCCAGCGCGTGGTACGCCAATGGCTGGCGAAAAAAGGTATTACTGCGCCGCATCTGGTGATGGAAAACGGCTCTGGCCTGTCGCGTGCCGAACGGGTCAGTACCCGGGAAATGGCCGAGATGCTGAAAGCCGCCTGGAAGAGCCCTTACGCTGCCGAATTCATGAGCTCGATGCCGCTGGTGGGCATGGACGGCACGATGCGCAAGCGTCTCAAGCGCACCGCGATGACCGGTGAAGGGCACATCAAGACCGGCACACTGAACACTGTGCGGGCGATTGCCGGCTTCAGTCGCGACAGCAACGGCCATACCTGGGCGGTGGCAGCGATTCTCAACGACCCTAAACCGTGGGGTGCCTCGCAGGTGCTGGATCAGGTGTTGCTTGACCTGTATCGCCAGCCGAAGCTGGCTGGCAGTACAGCAGCTAATTGATTGGTTAGCCTGTATTGGCCTTTTCGCGGGTGAACCCGCTCCTACAGGGGTGAGCACGGCTTACCAAACCTGTGCAACCTGTAGGAGCGGTTTTCGCCGCGAAAGGCTCGGTACCGGCAACCGACAGCGCTTAGGCCGACTCCCCCTCCACCCGGTCCCGCCCGGCCTGTTTGGCCGCATACACGCCGGCGTCGGCGCGCAACAGCAAGGCATCAGCGCCTTCGCCCGACCGCCACCCCGCCACCCCAAAGCTTGCAGTCACCTGGCCCACGCCTTCCACCGGCACATTGCGCACCCCTTGCCACAACTCCAGCGCCAGCAACCGCGCCTGATCGACATCGCTGCCCGGGCAAAGCACCATGAACTCTTCCCCGCCCAAGCGGCAAAACACATCGGTACGCCGTAAACGCTGACCGATGCGCTGGCACAGGCTACGCAGCACCCGGTCGCCGACGGCATGGCCGAAGCGGTCGTTGATGCGCTTGAAGTGATCGATGTCGAGCATGATCACCGCCAGCGCCAAGCCATCGCGCTGGGCCCGTTCCAGTTCGATCTTGAGCCGCTCCTGGAAGTAGCGACGATTATGGATACCGGTCAGCGAGTCGGTGACCGACAGCGCCCGCAACTCTTCCTCCACGCCCTTCAGGTCGGAGATGTCAGTCAGGTAGCCATGCCACAGCGTGCAGCCCTGCTCGCCCACTTCCGGGGTCGCCTCGCCACGCACCCAGCGCAGTCCGGCCCGGGGCAGGCAGACCCGATACTCCTCGCGCCAGGGTGACAGGTGTTCGGCCGAATAACGCACCGAGCGGCGCACGCGCTCCAGGTCATCGGGGTGGATACGTTCGAACACCCCCGAGGCATCCTCACGCAATTGCATGAGGTCGACCTCATAAATGTCATACAGGCCCATGCTGGCATATGGAAAACACGAATGGCCGTTGGCATCCAGGCGATATTGGTAGATGCCGCCCGGCACCTCGGCACTGAGCTTTTCCAGCAACCGGTCACGCGCTGCCAACGCCTCATGCACCCGGCGCCGCTCGGTCACGTCAATGCAGATGGCCAGGTAGCCAACCCACAACCCCTGTTCGTCGAGCATGGCAGTCACCAGCATGTTGGCGACCAGCTGGCTGCCATCAGCCCGTAGCAAGGTCCACTCGCCAGGCTCGGCCCCGTGCTCCTGTACCGTTTCAGCGAACATCGCCTGGCCCCCAGCAATGGCGCGGCCAAAACGCAAGCTCAAGGCATGGGCACGCAGGTTCAGCTCCTCCGGCAGCACCAGGTCTTCAAGGCGCAAGCGGCCGATCGCTTCGCTGGCCGCGTAACCGAGCATGCGTTCGGCACCGGCGTTGAACGTGCTGACCACCCCCTTGAGGTTGGTGGCGATGATCGCCACCTGGGTCGCGGCATCCAGCACACTGCGCAGTTGGTTGTGGGTGCCACGCAACGACTGCTCGCTGACCTGCAACTCGGCCGTACGCTGAGCGACCAAGGCCAGGGCGCGCTGACGCTGGCTCAACAGGCTGTAGAGCAGCACGCTGAGCAACAGGCTCAACAGTCCGCCCAACAAACCGACCGCCAGCACTGCCGAGGAGCGGTTCGCCTGCACAAACGCCTGGCTCGGCTGAATGCTCAGCTGGAAATAGTGATCGGCCAGGCGCAACAACTGATTGCTGGCCAGGGCCAAGGGCGCGACCTGATTTTGCGAATCGAACATCACGACGGGGCCTTGTAACCCAGACGGGTCCGTGATGCGCACGACAAGGTTGTCATCAGTCGCTACCGGCCGACCGTCGCTGACCAGCTCGCGCATGCTCAGCAAGGCCACCACATAACCCGCTGCAGCACCGCGGGGGTCGGCATCGGAAAATACCGGCGCGACCATCAACAGGCCGCGCTCTGCCGAGTGGGTATCGAACAGGGCCAATGGCTCGGACACCGCCATGCTGCCTGGCCCCAACGCCCGCGCCAAGGCCGCCTGAGGCTCGCTTCGGCCAGCGAGGTCCAGGCCGTAGGGCAACCCGGGCAGTTCGCCCGATTGGGTATAGAGTACCGGGAAGTAATGATCGCGCTGCGACGCCGGGCGCCACTGGCCTTGCGCGTCCTTGTCCCGGATCACATAGCCTGGGCCGGTATGGTCACTGGCCAGGCGCTCGAATTCGGCGCGTTGCGCAGCCTCGACGCGCGGCGCCCAGGCATAGGCCAAGGTGCGTTGCAGCAGTGGTCGGGCATAGCCGTCGAATTCGCGCGGGGTGATCTCGCTGGAAAAACTGAAGAACCGCCGCAGCCCATCCAGGCGCTGCTGCTGTTCGTCAAAACGCTCGGCAATACGGCTGGCGCGCTCGCTGGCCAGCAGCTCAAAGCGCTGGCGCAGCTGCTGTTTGTAGAAGGTGTGCGCGGCAAATGCCAAGGCGGCGGTCAACAAGCCGCCCGCCACCAGTGCAATCAGCGCCATCGCCCAGGCGGACGCCCTCTCTGTGCACAAGCCAAGCAACCGCGCACGCACGCCACACTTTGACATACACCCATCTCGTCACGTCAGCGTCCTGCGGATTATCTTGCCCTGCCCTCAGTTATAGCTATTGGCCATTAGCCGTGCAATGTACCTCGTCGCCTCAACGAAGCTGCAAACGCCAGGCGCGATGGATACGGTTATTACGGGCGAAGTCCGGGTCCAGGGTCTGCGCGCTGATTTCTTCCACCACGTAACGCGCCATCAGGTGCTCGTCCAGCTGGAACTTGCGGAAGTTGTTGGAGAAATACAGCACACCACCCGGCGCCAGACGGGCCATGGCCAGGTCCAACAGCTGAACATGGTCACGCTGCACGTCGAATACACCTTCCATGCGCTTGGAGTTGGAGAAGGTTGGCGGGTCGATGAAGATCAGGTCGTAGCTGTCACGGTTGCCTTCCAGCCAAGCCATTACATCGCTTTGCTCCAGGCGGTTGCGCTCGGAATAGCCATTGAGTGCCAGGTTACGCCGCGCCCAGTCCAGGTAGGTTTTCGACAGGTCGACGCTGGTGGTGCTGCGCGCACCGCCCTTGGCCGCGTGCACGGTGGCCGTGGCGGTGTAGCAGAACAGGTTGAGGAAGCGCTTGCCGGCAGCCTCACGCTGGATGCGCATACGCATCGGGCGGTGGTCGAGGAACAGCCCGGTATCCAGGTAGTCGGTGAGGTTGACCAGCAGCTTGACGCCACCTTCGTTCACTTCCTGGAAGCGGCCCTCGGTAGCCTGACGTTCGTACTGGCGCGTGCCGCTTTGCCGCTCGCGACGTTTGAGCACTACACGCTGCGGCGAAATGCCCAACGCCTGCGGGATGGCCGCCAGTGCATCGAGCAGACGCGCCTGAGCCTTGTCCGGGTCGACCGAACGTGGCGCGGCGTATTCCTGCACGTGTACCCAGTCCTGGTACAGGTCGACCGCCAGGGCATATTCAGGCATGTCGGCATCGTACAGGCGATAGCAGTCGACCTGCTCGCGACGGGCCCACTTGCCCAGTTGCTTGAGGTTCTTCTGCAGGCGGTTGGCAAACATCTGCGCCCCTTCCGACAGCCGCGCGGGCTCGCTGGCCTGCGGCACCTGCTGGCGGGCTTCGGTGCCTTCAGGCTGCGCTTCGCGGCGTTCACCGGTGACGAACTGGTCAGGCTGCACCTTGAACAGCAGCAGCTTGCATGGCAATGCGCCGTTCCAGAACGCGTACTGCTTGTGGCTACGAATGCCCATGCGCTTGCCCAGTTGCGGCGCACCCGTGAATACCGCTGCTTCCCAGCCCATGCAGGCCTGGCGCAGGCGCTCGCCCAGATTCTGGTAGAGGTACAGCAGGCTGGCTTCGTCACCCAGACGCTCACCGTAGGGCGGGTTGCTGATGACCAGGCCTTTCTGGTTCTGGTCCGGGCGTGGCTCGAAGGTACTGACTTCGCCTTGGTAGATCTTCACCCAGTCGCCCAAGCCGGCACGCTCGACGTTGTTGCGGCCCGGCTGGATCAGCCGCGGGTCAGCCTCGTAGCCACGGATCCACAGCGGTGGCTTGGCCAGGCCGGCCTGCGCGCGCGCCTGCGCTTCGTCATGCACCTTGCGCCACAGCGCCGGCACATGGCCGAGCCAGGCACTGAAGCCCCAGCGTTCGCGCTTGAGGTTGGGGGCGATATCGGCGGCGATCATCGCGGCCTCGACCAGGAAGGTACCCACACCGCACATCGGGTCGGCCAGCGCACCACCTTCGGCAGCAATACGCGGCCAGCCAGCACGGATCAGCACCGCTGCCGCCAGGTTTTCCTTCAGCGGCGCGGCGCCTTGCTGCAGGCGGTAGCCACGCTGGTGCAGGCTGTGCCCGGACAGGTCGAGGGACAAAATGGCCTCGCCGCGGTCCAGGCGCAGGTGCACACGCACGTCAGGGTCGATCTTTTCGACTGACGGGCGCAGGCCTTCGCGGTTACGCAGCTTGTCGACGATCGCATCCTTGACCTTCAGCGCACCGAAGTGAGTATTGTCGATGCCTGAGCCATGGCCGCTGAACTCCACAGCCAGGGTGCCGTCGGCTGCCAGGTGGTCAGCCCAGTCGACCGCGTGCACGCCGTCGTAAAGGTCGTCGGCGTTCTTCATCGAGAAGCGCTTGAGCACCAGCAATACGCGGTTGGCCAGACGTGACCAGACACACAGGCGGTAAGCAGTTTCCATGTCGGCGGCGCCGCGAATGGCCGAGGTGTGCTCGCGCACCTCGTCAAGGCCGAGGCCCTTGGCCTCTTCGGCGAGCAGGCTTTCAAGGCCTTTGGGACAGGTGAGGTAAAGTTCGAAACGGTCCGACATGAGTATTCCAGCGCCTTGGGCTATTTGACTGACGGGGCGACGCATCGCCCCGCGATGTTTGCCCGTACACCTTTCCAGCAGGCGTGCGGGTGGCCCTCTGCGGCACACAACGTGCTGCAGAAAAGCCGGGCCGCCTGACCGATCCGTGCTTGGCCCAGTGGCAAAGACAGCTTAGATCATCAGGCAGTACGCGTAATTCTGGCGATCTGCGGGCCAATGTGACCCTTCGTCGCATTTCAAATTATTTCTGTCATCCGCAAACAACGCTGGCGAAATGACGTCAAAGAACGGCAAACCCCGATCATTGCAGGGCTAAACACCAAACAAGGTTGAGTCGCATTTATTTACTTATCCCCTCACCCTTGGAAAGGTTACGTGCTTATGACAAATCGATCATTCACACCGTGACTCGCATTCGATAGAACTGGTCTCAGGCCGCTTCGCAACGAGGCGGCACTTTCAGCTCGCCACGCCGGCAGCGAGCGCAAACCGGCAGAACGACTCTGCCCGGCCTCGGAGAGGCCGACGGGACATTACAGTCAACAAGTGAGGGCAACACCCTATGAGAAGACTTAAGCGTGATCCGTTGGAAAGAGCATATTCACGTGGCTACCAATACGGGGTTACCGGCAAATCCCGCGAACTTTGCCCCTTCAATCTTCCTTCTGTTCGCCAAGCCTGGATCAACGGCTGGCGTGAAGGTCGCGGTGATAACTGGGACGGAATGACTGGCACCGCTGGCATCCATAGACTCAACGAAAATCACGCCGTTGGCTGAACGAGGACACTGAATTCGATTTACCATGCACGCCCCATCCGGGCGGCGGGCGAAGGCCCAGGGGCCCCTTGAAGGGGCCCTTTTTTATGCCTTGGCAAACCTCATAAGCTGTACCCACACTACCCCTGCAAGAGCGGGCATGCCCGCGAATCGGCCCGTCAGGTCACCGCGGCATTGCCGCGATAGCATCCACCGCTTCGCGAATCAGCGCCGGCCCTTTGTAAATGAAGCCCGAGTAGATCTGCACCAGGCTCGCCCCGGCCGCGATCTTCTCGGCAGCATGGCGGCCTTCGGTAATGCCACCGGCGGCAATGATCGGCAACTTGCCGCCCAGCTCACCTGCCAGCACCTTGACGATATGAGTGCTCTTCTCCCGCACCGGTGCGCCCGACAGGCCGCCCGCCTCACCACCGTACGGCAGTGCTTCGACACCTTCACGCCCCAGCGTGGTGTTGGTGGCGATCACCGCATCCATGCCCGACGCCATCAGCGCGGCGGCCACCAGCGCCGTTTCTTCGTCGCTCATGTCCGGCGCGATCTTGATTGCCAGGGGCACGCGCTTGCCATGTGTACCGGCCAGTTGCTCGCGTCGCTCGGCCAGGGCATCGAGCAACTGCTTGAGCGAGTCGCCGAACTGCAGGCTGCGCAGGCCCGGGGTGTTGGGCGAGCTGACATTGACCGTGATGTAGCTGGCGGCGGTGTAGACCTTGTCCAGGCAGATCAGGTAGTCATCGACGGCACGTTCGACCGGGGTATCGAAGTTCTTGCCGATGTTGATGCCCAGCACCCCCTTGTAGCGCGAGGCGCGTACGCGGTCGAGCAGGTGATCAACGCCCAGGTTGTTGAAGCCCATGCGGTTGATGATGGCCGTGGCTTCCGGCAGGCGGAACAACCGTGGCTTGGGGTTGCCTGGCTGCGGACGCGGGGTGACAGTGCCGATTTCGACAAAGCCGAAGCCCAGCTGGGCGAAGCCGTCGATGGCCGCGCCGTTCTTGTCCAGGCCAGCTGCCAGCCCCACCGGGTTGGCAAAGTTCAAGCCCATGACCGAAACCGGCAATGACGCCGGTTGCTTGCACAGCATGCCGTTGAGGCCCATACGGCCACCGGCGCCGATCAGGTCCAGGGACAGGTCGTGGGAAGTTTCCGGGGAAAGCTTGAACAGCAGCTGGCGGGCCAGGGTATACATGGGCGGGCAAGGCTCAGGGTGAGTGAGGGGGCGATTATAGCCAGCGTGGGGCTGGCAGGACAGCAAATCGTGGAGCGCTTGGCACATCGGTTGCACCTGTTCAGCCCACAGCCTTATCAGTAAGGGCGAGGACTCTTGTGAACACTGTACCCCGAGCAACGCCCCTGGCCTGGGTCAACGGCAGCGACGCGCCGGAAAAAACCAGCCTGAACATCGGCTACATGGCCCTGACCGACTGCGCCTCGGTCGTGGTCGCCGCCACCCAGGGCTTCGCCCAGCAGCACGGCCTTACCCTCAACCTCAAGCGCCAGGGCTCGTGGGCCGGGCTGCGCGACAAGCTGGTCAGCGGCGAACTGGACGCCGCGCATTGCCTGTATGGCCTGGTCTACGCCGTGCACCTGGGCATTGGCGGCGTACCCGCCAGCGACATGGCCGTGCTCATGGGCCTGAACCAGAACGCCCAAGCTATCAACCTGTCCCCTGCCTTGCAGCGCAAGGGCGTGACCAACCCTGAGGCGCTGGCGCGCCTGGTGCACCAGCATGGCGCACGCCTGACGTTCGCCCAGACCTTCCCCACCGGCACACACGCCATGTGGTTGTATTACTGGCTGGCCAGCCAGGGCATCCACCCGCTGCGTGACGTCGACAGCGTCGTGGTGCCACCGGCGCAGATGGCTGCACACCTCCAGGCCGGGCGCATTGACGGCTTCTGCGTTGGTGAGCCCTGGGCCGCCGACGCGGTGGCCAAAGGCCAAGGCTTCACCCTGGCCACCAGCCAGTCGATCTGGCCGGATCACCCGGAAAAGGTCCTGGCCTGCGCCCGCGTCTTTGCCGAGCAATACCCCAACAGCGCCCGTGCGCTGATCAAGGCGATCCTCACCGCCAGCCGGTTCATCGAGCAAAGCCCGGAAAACCGCCGCAGCACCGCGCAACTGCTCAGCGCAAGTGCCTATTTGGACACCCCGCTGGACAGCATAGCCCCCCGCCTGCTCGGCCACTATGAGGATGGCCTGGGCAACCAATGGCAAGACCCACATGCCCTGCGCCTGTTCGACCAGGGCCGGGCCAACCTGCCCTATCTGTCCGACGGTATGTGGTTCATGACCCAGTTCCGCCGCTGGGGCCTGCTGCGCGAAGACCCTGACTACTTCGGCGTGGCCCGGCAGGTCCAGCAACTGCAGTTGTACAGCGAGGCCGCACACAGCCTGGGCATCGCTTGCCCAGGCCAAACGATGCGCAGCAGCCTGCTGATCGATGGCTCCCGCTGGGATGGCAGCGACCCCTTCGGCTATGCCCGCAGTTTCAGCTTGCATGCCTTGGGTGACTTGCCCGATGCCCGTGTCGGCGCGTGAGGGGGGCGAACATGCTGCGCATCCTGCTGATCGACGACACCCAGAGCAAGCTCGGCCGCCTCAGGGCGGCGTTGAGTGAGGCCGGCTTCGAGATCATCGAAGCCCCAGACCTGACCATCGACCTGCCCGCCTGCGTCGAAACGGTGCGCCCCGACGTGGTATTGATCGATACCGACTCACCAGACCGCGATGTGATGGAACAGGTAGTGCTGGTGAGCCGTGACCAGCCGCGGCCCATCGTGTTGTTCACCGACGAGCACGACCCCGGGATGATGCGTCAGGCGATCCAGGCCGGGGTCAGCGCCTATATCGTCGAGGGTATCCATGCTGCGCGGCTGCAGCCGATCCTGGACGTGGCCATGGCCCGCTTCGAGAGCGACCAGGCACTGAAGGCGCAGCTGCTGGCGCGCGACCAGCAACTGGCCGAACGCAAGCGCATCGAACAAGCCAAGGGTTTGCTGATGAAGATGAAGGACTGCAACGAAGAGCAGGCCTATACCCTGATGCGTCGCCAGGCCATGAGCCGGCAGCAGAAGCTGATCCAGGTGGCCGAACAGATCATTGCCATGCATGAGATGCTCGGCTGATGCGCTGAAAATCTCAAGCCAGCCCACCAGAAGTTGGCCCATCTCTTGCTCAACAAAACTCACCGGTAGCCAACGGCGGTTACCCCACTTGAATCCCGACAAAGACGTCGCTCTCCCCTCCACGCCCGTGGAGCGGGTAGCGGCGTTTTTTTCGTTCCGTTGTACTACCGAGTGAGGTGTTCGATGAGTACCAGCTTCTGGAAATCCGGGCATGTGCCCACGCTGTTCGCCGCATTTCTGTATTTCGACCTCAGCTTCATGGTCTGGTACCTGCTGGGCCCGCTGGCGGTGCAGATTGCTGCCGACCTGCAACTGAGCGCACAACAGCGGGGCCTGATGGTGGCCACGCCGATCCTGGCCGGGGCAATCCTGCGCTTTGCCATGGGCATTCTGGTCGACCGCCTGTCGCCCAAGACGGCTGGCCTGATCGGCCAGGTCGTGGTCATCGTCGCCCTCGCCGCAGCCTGGTACCTTGGCGTACACAGCTATGAACAGGCCCTGCTGCTCGGCGTGTTCCTGGGCTTTGCCGGTGCGTCCTTCGCCGTCTCGCTGCCGCTGGCCTCACAGTGGTACCCGCCACAGCACCAGGGCAAGGCCATGGGCATCGCCGGCGCCGGCAACTCCGGCACGGTGTTCGCGGCCCTGCTGGCACCGGCACTGGCAGCGGGCTTTGGCTGGAACAATGTGTTCGGCTTTGCGCTGATCCCGCTGTCACTGGCGCTGGTGGTGTTCGCCCTGTTGGCGCGCAATGCCCCGCAACGGCCCAAGCCAAAAGCCATGGCCGACTACCTCAAGGCACTGGGCGACCGTGACAGCTGGTGGTTCATGTTTTTCTACAGCGTTACCTTCGGCGGCTTCATCGGCCTGGCCAGTGCCCTGCCCGGCTACTTCAGCGACCAGTACGGCCTGAGCCCGGTCACCGCCGGTTACTACACCGCCGCTTGCGTGTTCGCCGGCAGCCTGATGCGCCCGCTTGGCGGCGCCCTGGCTGACCGTTTTGGCGGCATCCGCACCCTGCTGGGCATGTACGGCGTCGCCGCCATCTGCATTGCCGCCGTCGGCTTCAACCTGCCCTCTGCCGCGGCCGCACTGGCGCTGTTCGTCAGCGCCATGCTCGGCCTGGGTGCCGGCAATGGCGCCGTGTTCCAACTGGTGCCCCAACGCTTCCGCCAAGAAATCGGGGTAATGACCGGTCTGATCGGCATGGCCGGTGGCATCGGCGGCTTCCTGCTGGCGGCCGGGCTTGGCACCATCAAGCAGCACACTGGCGACTACCAACTGGGGCTGTGGCTGTTCGCCAGCCTGGGCCTGCTGGCCTGGTTCGGCCTGCACGGGGTGAAACAGCGCTGGCGCACCACCTGGGGCTCGACTGCAGTCACTGCAGCGCGGGTCTGAGGCACGCCGATGAGCCTGCAACTGAGCTTTGCCCAGGCCAGCGCCACCGGGCCGCGCGCGGAAAACCAGGACGCCCTGCGCCTGGTGACACCGGCACCAGAACTGGCCGCCAGCAAAGGCTACCTGTTCGCGCTGGCCGACGGCGTCAGCCAATGTGCCGACGGCGGCCTGGCGGCACGCGCCAGCCTGCAGGCACTGGCCCTGGATTACTACGCCACGCCGGCCACCTGGAGCGTGGCCCAGGCCCTCGACCGTCTGCTGCTGGCGCAAAACCGCTGGTTGCGCGCCCAGGGCAGCGGCCAGCCGTTGTTGACCACGCTTAGCGCGCTGGTGTTGCGCGGCCGACGCTTTACCCTGGCCCATGTAGGCGACTGCCGGGTGTACCGCTGGCACGGGGGGACGCTGCAATGCCTGAGCGAAGACCATGTCTGGGACCAACCGGGCATGCAGCATGTACTGAAACGGGCACTGGGCCTGGACCAGCACCTGCTGGTGGATTACCTGGAAGGCGAGCTGCAACCGGGTGAATGCTTCCTGCTGCTCAGCGACGGGGTCTGGGCCAGCCTGGGCGAACAGCACATCCAGGCCGTGCTGCGCGAGCAAACTGACCTGCAACTGGCCGCCGACACCCTGGTGGCCAGTGCGCACCTCAACGGCAGCAAGGACAACGCCAGCGCCTTGCTGGTGCAAGTCGATCAACTGGGCACGGCCAACCTGGGCGATACCCTGGCGCAACTGCAACAATGGCCAGTGCCCGGCCCGCTGCGCGAAGGCCAGGTGATCGACGGCTGGCAGGTCGAAACACTGCATGCGCACAGCCGCCAGTCCTTGCTGTACAAAGTGCGCGATAGCCAGAACCAGCCTTGGCTGCTCAAGACCCTGCCCCAGGCACGCGAACAGGAACCGGGGGCGGCACAAGGGCTGTTGCTGGAAGAGTGGTTTCTGCGCCGCATCGCCGGCCGGCACTTCCCCGAGCTACACACCGCCAGTCAGCGTCAGCACCTGTACTACGTGATGCGCGAATATCCCGGCCGAAACCTGGCGGCGTGGCTGGCCGAACAAGGCCCGCTGCCCTTGCCGCAATGGCTGGAAGTCGCCCGGCAACTGCTGCAGGCAGTCGGTGTGCTGCATCGGCGCAACTTGCTGCACCGCGATATCAAGCCAGACAACCTGCACCTGGGCCGTGATGGCCAGCTGCGCCTGCTGGACTTCGGCCTGGCTTATTGCCCGGGCCTGTCCGAAGACCCGCTGCACGAGCTGCCCGGCACACCCTCGTACATCGCCCCGGAAGCATTCGAAGGCCACCCGCCCAGCCCGCGTCAGGACTTGTATGCAGTGGGCGTGACCCTGTACCACCTGCTGACCGGACACTACCCGTACGGCGAGGTAGAGGCCTTTCAGCGCCCGCGCTTCGGCCAGCCGGTCAACGCCGCGCGCTACCGACCCGACCTGCCGGAATGGCTGCAGCACAACCTGCTGCAGGCCGTGGCGAGCGACCCGGCGCAGCGCTTCGAAACCGCCGAACACTGGTTGCTGCTGCTCGAGCGCGGCGACCGCCAGGAACTGCCCAGCCGACCCCGGCCGCTGCTGGAGCGCGAGCCGCTGAAGGTGTGGCGCACCCTGGCCCTGTTGTCGTTGCTGATCAATCTGATACTGCTGTTCACCCTGCTCAAGGGCTGAACGCACCTTGCCGATGAGGAAACCCTGATGAATGCAAAAGTATGGCTGGTCGGTGCCGGCCCTGGTGACCCTGAACTGCTCACCCTCAAGGCCGTGCGTGCGTTGCAGCAAGCCACCGTGGTCATGGTCGACGACCTCGTCAACCCGGCAGTGCTCGAGCATTGCCCGCAGGCCCGCGTAATGACCGTGGGCAAGCGCGGCGGCTGCCGCTCTACACCGCAAGCGTTCATTCAGCGCCTGATGCTGCGCCACGCGCGACAG
The DNA here is from genome assembly GCF_001753955.1 of Pseudomonas sp. NBRC 111139. Lineage (NCBI taxonomy): Bacteria > Pseudomonadati > Pseudomonadota > Gammaproteobacteria > Pseudomonadales > Pseudomonadaceae > Pseudomonas > Pseudomonas sp. NBRC 111139. The sequence goes on along the minus strand of NZ_BCBP01000043.1, from coordinate 23,066 downwards.
GGCCGTTGCGTGGTGCGGCTCAAGGGCGGCGACCCTTGCATCTTCGGCCGTGGCGGTGAGGAGGCACTGTGGCTGCAGGGCCATGGCATCGAAGTGGAGGTGATCAATGGCATCACCGCCGGCCTGGCCGGGGCCACGCAGTGCGGGATCCCCTTGACTTCACGGGGCGTGAGCAGAGGGGTGACGCTGGTGACGGCGCACACCCAGGACGATAGCGAGCTGAACTGGGCAGCCTTGGCTCAGGGCGGGACAACACTGGTGGTCTACATGGGGGTGGCGCGGCTGGAACAAGTGCGCCAAGGATTGCTGGCAGGGGGCATGGCGCCGGGAATGCCGGTGGCGATGATCGAAAATGCCTCGTTGCCGCAGCAGCGGGAGTGCAGAAGCGATGTGCAGGGAATGGTGGAAGCTGCGCGGGCGTTTGGCTTGCGTAGCCCGGCAATCCTGGTGATTGGAGAGGTGGTGGGAGAGCAACAGGCTGTGGGGCGGATCGCAATCGCAGGCTAACAGCAGGAACAGCCTTCGAGGCCGGTTAAACCCCAGGCAAAGAAAAACCCGGCCGAGGCCGGGTTTTTCGTGAAGCTTCAAACCAATTACTTGGCCTGGGCTTCTACCTGAGCTTCAACGCGACGGTTGATAGCACGGCCTTCTTCGGTGGCGTTGTCAGCAACCGGACGGGTTTCGCCGTAGCCAACCGAGTCAACACGGCTGGATTCTACGCCGTACTGCTGGGTCAGCACTTGCTTGACAGCGTTGGCACGACGCTCGGACAGCTTCTGGTTGTAAGCGTCTGGACCCACGGAGTCAGTGTGACCTTCAACCACGGTGGTGGTTTGTGGGTACTGCTTCATGAAGTCAGCCAGGTTTTTGATGTCGCCGTAGCTGTTAGGCTTGACGACCGACTTGTCGAAGTCGAACTTGACGTCCAGCTCAACGCGAACGACTTCGGCAACAGCCGGGCAGCCGTCGGCGTCAACGGTAACGTTGGCCGGGGTGTCTGGGCACTTGTCGACGTTGTCGCACACGCCATCGTTGTCGGAGTCGGAGCAGACTTCAGCAACTGGAGCAGGAGCAGCTTCAGCTTGCTTCGGGCTACCGCCGAAGTTCAGGCCAACACCAACGCTCGGGGCCCACTCGGTGTCGCCCTGGTCGATGTTGTACTGAGCTTCTACGCCGGCACGGGCATAGAACATGTCGGTGATGTACCACTTGGCGCCAGCGCCAACGTTGGCGAAGGTGGAGTGGTCACGACCGCCACGGCCGGTCTGGCCCAGCGACTGGTGCGAGAAACCAGCGGAAACGTACGGACGGATGGCGTCGTACGGGTTGTTGAAGTGGTAAACGGCGTCCAGGGCGGTGTTCGAGCCCTTGATGTTCTTGCCGTCTTCGCCACGAGCGTTGTGCACTTCGTCGTAGCCCAGACGCAGCTCTACGTCGTCGGTCAGGAAGTAACCGATCGAGCCGCCGAACAGGTTGCCGTCGTTCTTGAAGTCGCGCTGGCTGTCGAAGAATTCTTTCTTGTAGAAGATTTCAGTCTCGACGGCGCCTTGACCTTGTGCCATAGCGCCAATCGAAGTGGCGGCTACAAGCGAACCAATGGCCAAGCCCAAGGTGTTTTTCAATTTCATCCGTTAAATCCCCATCTGGTGATAGTTAAGCAGTCCCACCACAAACAAGAGGGACAACTCGACGGCGAGTCTAGCAGAACTCGCCGGTTCGTTAGAGATATTTGCCCGCCCCTAAGTTTCATCAAGGCCGGCAAATTTCTCCCGAAGCTTGTCTAGCGCGCGCTTGTAACGCATTTTCGTCGCGCTCAGGCCCATGTGCATGATGTCGGCAATTTCCTGAAATTCCAGCTCTGCGACAAAACGCAGCACCAGAATTTCCCGGTCAATCGGGTTCACATGCACCAGCCACTTGTCCAGCCCGCCTTTTTCTTCCGGCTTTGGAGCCTTGTCCTCGGACGCCTCTTCAACAGGGTCCAGACTCAAGGCATCCATCAACCGACGTTTGCGGCGCTCCTTGCGGTACTGGGTAATGCACTCGTTGTAGGTGATGCTGTAGAGCCAGGTCTTGAACTTCGACTTACCCTCGAAGTTTTTCAGCCCGTACAGCACTTTCAGCATCACTTCCTGACAGACATCGTCCGCGTCACGGTCGTTCCCCAGATAACGCGCACAGACGTTGAACAGGGTCCGTTGGTAGCGCCGCATGAGCTCTTCATAGGCGCGGGTAACGTGGTACAGCTCCTCATGCGAACGCGCCACCAACTCTTCGTCTGTGAGCTCGCGGGGGTCATAGCGCATGGGCGGCGAATGAACTTTATTCAAAACGGATCTGGCCGACAGTCAGGTCAATGTCGCCGCGCGACCCCGTGGGTCGAATTTCGCGGCGGCATACATTAACAGCTTTTGTGCGGTTAGCGGCTATTGACGCGCTGTTCAAGCAGCTCGCGGTTAGACAGCGACACCAGTTCGCCATCATCGGTCAGCAGCGTCGTCTTCACCGTACCGATCTCCTCGATATGCCCTTCGACCTCTCCAATCCGCACCTGCTGGCCCACTTGGTATAGCTCGCGCACGTAGATGCCGGCCAGGATCTGCCCGGCAATTTCGCGACTGCCAAGGCCCATGGCCAAGGCAACGGCCAGACCAACGGTAATCAGCCCGATAACGATGACGTGGTTCAGCAGGTCGGTTTTCACTTCCAGCTGGCTGATGGCCACCGAGATGCTGATGATGATCACAAGGCCTTGGGTGATACGCCCCAGGCCTGCCGAGTATTCCAGGCCGATACCTTCGGCAGCGCCACGCACCAGGCCGTTGGCCACCTGCGCCAGCAGCACGCCGGCCAGCAGCACCAGGGCCGCGCCGAACACTTTGGGCAAGTACAGGGCGAGCATGTCGAGGGTTGCCGAAACCCGCTCCAGGCCCAGCGATTCGGCGGCCGAGACCAGGAAGATGAGCAGCACGAACCAATAGACGATCTTGCCGATCAGGGTCGAGATTGGCACCTGGATGCCGCCCCGACCGAGCATTTTGGTGAGGCCGGTACCGGCCATCAGGCGGTCCAGGCCAAATTTGGCCAACAGTTTGGACAGCAGCGTGTCGAGCAGCTTGGCCACCACGAAACCGAGCAGCACCACGACCAGCGCGCCGAACAGGTTGGGGATGAAGTTCGCTACCTTGGTCCAAAGGGCTGTCATCGCGGTGACCAGGCTCTGGGTCCAGAGATCGAGTTCCATATTCAATCGGCCTTATCTGCTTTGCTGCCGGGGGCAGCGTTGCGGGAAGAGTGTCGACGCACCGGCGCAACATGCGCCGAGCCATTGTTCACGGCAATCAGCAGCGCCTGGCTCCAACGGCCAAGCAGGCTGAACAGATCACCCGCGCCAACCTGGCGGTTGGCGGTTTTCAGCACGCGACCCAGGCAAGCGGCGTCGTCCCGGTCGTCCCGGTCATTGCCGGAGGGTGACGCCTTGAGCAGGTCGCGCAGGGATTCTTCAAACGGATCGTGCATGGGCACCTCGCGCAGTGTCAGCAAGAGACGAGACGGCCGGGCGACGGGTCACACATCCTGTTGGCACGACGGTTTCAAATTGCACCGCTATACCCATCGCAACCGCCGGAACAGCCACCACTGCCCCACGGCCAACCCCAGCACGACGATGCAGGCGAACAGGAAGCCCAAAGGGTTTTCCGCCCCGGGGATGCCGCCGACATTGATGCCCAGCAGCCCGGTGACAAAGCTCATGGGCAGGAAGATGCAGGTGATGATGCCAAAGCGGTACATGGTGCGGTTCATCCGCTCGCTGCGCCGCCGGTCCTCGCTTTCCAGCACCAGCGCAGCGCGTTCGCGGGCCAGTTCCAGCTCTTCGAGGTAGCGGATCAGGCTGTTGTTGAGTTCATTCCAGTAATCGGCGTCGGCATTGGCGAACCAGCTCCATTTGCTGCGCGACAACTGCGCGTAGATTTCCCGTTGCGGGGCGAGAAAGCGGCGCAAGCCAGCGGCACGGCGGCGAATCTGCTGCAGGCTGCCCTGCTCCGGGGCATACCGCTCGTCGGATTCGACCTTTTCTTCCTCCAGGTCGACGAGCTCGGCCAGGTCGCTGACCAGGCCCTGGACCTTTTCGGTGAGCAACTCACCCATCAACAACAACAGTTCCGAGGCCGATTTCGGTCCCCTGCCCTGTTCCAGCAGCTGGAGAATTTCATCGCTGGCGCGCAACGGCCGCAGGCGCAGCGAGATAACCCGCTGCGCCTCGGCGAAGATGCGTACCGAAACCATGTCTTCGGGCTCGGCACCCGGGTTGAGGTTGACCCCCCGCAGGAACAGCAACAGCTGTTCGTCCGCCATGGGCAGCAGGCGCGGGCGGGTGTTTTCTTCCAGCAGCAGCTCGCAGGCGAACTCGCTCAGGCCGCTGTCGTGCAGCAGCCAGGAGCGGGTTTGCGGATGGCTGCGATCCCAGTGGAGCCACAGGCTCTGCTCCGGTTGCAACTGCAGGTCGTCCAGTTCGGTACGGGCAATAGAACGCGCGCCGCCTTTGCCATCGAGCACCAGGGCATGCACCAGCCCCCACTGCGCGTTGTCTTCCTCGAACATCAAAGCTCCATCAGCGCGTGCTGCGCATTACTCCGGCATTTTCAGCGGGCTCGGCGAGACCAGCACGCCATTGTTGTCGGCATACACATATTCGCCCGGGCGGAAGGTGACCCCGGCGAAGGTCACCACCACGTTGAGATCGCCGATACCGCGCTTGTCAGTCTTCATTGGGTGGCTGGCCAGGGCCTGCACGCCAACGTCGGTCTGGATCAGCACGTCGACATCACGCACACAGCCGTAGATCACCAAGCCTTCCCAACCGTTTTTTGCGGCTTTTTCGGCGAGCATGTCGCCCAGCAGCGCACGGCGCAGCGACCCCCCGCCATCGACCACCAGCACTTTGCCCTTGCCGTCGAGTTCGACCTGCTCCTTGACCAGCGAATTGTCCTCGAAACACTTGATGGTAACGATCTGGCCACCGAACGAATCGCGGCCACCGAAATTGCTGAACATCGGTTCCAGCACTTGTACCAGGTCCGGGTAGGCGTCACACAGGTCGGGCGTTACGTAATGCTGCATGGGAAGCTCCTGTCAGTCACAACGAAAGCGGGTATCGGCCAAGGCTACACCTTGGAGGCTGTCGCAGTCATCCGGGACCGGGCAGTCATTTGTATTCATCCTGCACCGGGCCTTCCACGCGTGACCCGTTCCTGCACAGGAACGCGCCGTTATCCAGGTGTAGGAGCGGGTTTACCCGCGAATACGGTAGCGGCGTCAAAGGTGAACGGCCGGTGGAGATTGGCCAGCAGGGCCGGCCTCTTCGCGGGTAAACCCGCTCCTACACGACGGCCTGTGTCCAACCCCCGATGTGCGTCCACCACCAATCCGGTGTAGGAGCGGGTTTACCCGCGAATACGGTGGCGGCGGCAACGGTGAACGGCCGGAGGAAATTGGCCAGCAGGCCCGGCCCTTTCGCGGGTAAACCCGCCCTTACGGCGGCCTGTGTCCACCCCCCGATGTGCGTCCACCACCAATCTGTGTAGGAGCGGGTTCACCCGCGAAGAGGCCATAACAGGTACAGCAAACTCAGCTGGCAGGCACAGGTTCCGCAACGACAGTGGACGCATGCACCGGCAGCAGCGGGTTGCGCAGCCAGCGCTCCACCAGCGGCCACACCTGCACCTGCGCGGCCTTGCTCACCAGCATGTCGACATGCCCAAAGGCCTCGAAACCTTCTTCACGACCCAGCCGCAGGAACTGCTTGCGCTCGCCGCCCAACTGCTCGAACAGCTTGCGACAGGCCCACACCGGGTCCTGGAAGTCCCCTGCACCGGCCACTGCCAGCAGCGGTACATCCACTTCAGCCAGCCCTGCCCACCAATCGTTCTGCTTGTCGCCAAAGCGCCCGAACAGGCCGTGCCAGCGCATGCTCTCCAAGGCGAGGCCTATCGGCTCGTCTTCAGGCCCACGCTTGAAACGTGGCCCGGATATCTGTCCCCAACGCTTGAGCACCAGCTTCGCGCCCCAAGCCAGCGGCGGCACTTTCAATGGCCAATAGACACGGCTGATCTGGGTACCGAACAACGCCACACTGGCGACTTGCCCAGGCGCCAGGAAGCCGCCACCCAGTGCTGCCGCCAATGTCGTCCCCCCCAGCGAATGGCCCACCCAGTGCGGCGCCTGGCCCGATTGCTCGCGCACGAAGGCGTTGATCAGCGGCAGGTCATCACGGGCGTAGGCAGCAACACTGTTGTGCTTCCAGGCAAGGTTGCGCGGCGACAAGCCATGGCCTCGCATTTCCGGGATCCAGACATCGAAACCGGCGCGCGCAAGGTAGGCACCCAGGCCAACCCCTTTGGGCGAATACCAGAATCGCCGATTGGAAAAACTGCCGTGCAGGAGAATGACCGGCACGCCTTGGGCCTGCCCTTGGTCGGCCAGTCCCAGACGGGTGATGGCGAGCTCGACGCTGGGGTCCGGGCCATTACCGGCCTTGATCCGATACACGTCTTCGCTGAGATCGCCGCGGCGCTCGGCACTGAGCAGGGCCACGGGAAATAAAGTGCTGCTGCTTTGCATAAGGTTGCTTGGTGCACAAAAAAGGGCGGGGTCCATTGCTGGAGCTCGCCCTGGAAAAAACCAGGCAGGAGGACGCCAGACGTCCCCCCGCGTTTTACTGCATCAGGCCGCGCCTTGGCCTTCGGCCAGGAAGAACCAGGTCTCGAGTACCGAGTCCGGGTTCAGCGAGACGCTTTCGATGCCCTGCTCCATCAGCCACTTGGCCAGGTCCGGGTGGTCCGATGGGCCTTGGCCGCAGATGCCGATGTACTTGCCAGCCTTGTTGCAGGCGGCAATGGCGTTGGCCAGCAGCTTCTTCACCGCAGGGTTACGCTCGTCGAACAGGTGGGCAATGATGCCCGAGTCACGGTCCAGGCCCAGGGTCAGCTGGGTCAGGTCGTTAGAGCCGATCGAGAAGCCGTCGAAGTATTCCAGGAACTCTTCGGCGAGGATGGCGTTGGACGGCAGTTCGCACATCATGATTACGCGCAGGCCGTTGTCGCCACGGGCCAGGCCGTTTTCGGCGAGCAGGTCGACAACCTGGCTGGCTTCGCCCAAGGTGCGCACGAACGGCACCATGATCTCGACGTTGGTCAGGCCCATTTCGTTGCGCACACGCTTCAGTGCACGGCACTCGAGCTCGAAGCAGTCACGGAACGATTCGCTGATGTAGCGCGACGCACCGCGGAAGCCCAGCATCGGGTTTTCTTCTTCTGGCTCGTACAGCTTGCCGCCGATCAAGTTGGCGTACTCGTTGGACTTGAAGTCCGACAGGCGCACGATGACCTTTTTCGGGTAGAAGGCCGCCGCCAGGGTGCTGATACCCTCGACCAGCTTCTCGACATAGAAGCCGACCGGGTCGTTGTAGCCGGCAATGCGCTTGTCGACGCTGTCTTTCAGGTCGGCAGGCAGGCCCGCGTAGTTCAGCAGTGCCTTGGGGTGCACGCCGATCATGCGGTTGATGATGAACTCCAGGCGTGCCAGACCGACACCGGCGTTGGGCAGCTGGGCGAAGTCGAAGGCGCGGTCCGGGTTGCCGACGTTCATCATGATCTTGAACGGCAGTTCCGGCATGGCATCGACCGAGTTCTGCTTGATGTCGAAGCCCAGCTCACCTTCGAAGATGAAGCCGGTGTCGCCTTCGGCACAGGAAACGGTCACGCCCTGGCCGTCTTTCAGCACCTGGGTAGCGTTGCCGCAACCGACAACCGCCGGGATACCCAGCTCACGAGCGATGATCGCCGCGTGGCAGGTACGGCCACCGCGGTTGGTGACGATGGCACTGGCGCGCTTCATCACCGGTTCCCAGTCAGGGTCGGTCATGTCGGAGACCAGTACGTCGCCCGGCTGGACCTTGTCCATTTCCGAGACGTCGTTGATGACGCGAACCTTGCCGGCGCCGATACGCTGGCCAATGGCACGGCCTTCGACCAGCACGGTGCCTTTCTCTTTGAGCAGGTAGCGTTCCATGACGTTGGCGCTGGAACGGCTCTTCACCGTCTCAGGGCGGGCCTGGACAATGTACAGCTTGCCGTCGTCACCGTCCTTGGCCCACTCGATGTCCATCGGGCGCTGGTAGTGCTGCTCGATGATCATGGCCTGCTTGGCCAGCTCGCTGACCTCGGCATCGGTCAGGCAGAAGCGTGCGCGCTCGGCGCGGTCGACTTCGACGGTCTTGACCGAACGACCGGCCTTAGCCTCGTCGCCGTAGATCATCTTGATCGCCTTGCTGCCCAGGTTACGGCGCAGGATGGCCGGGCGGCCGGCCTGCAGGGTGTTCTTGTGCACGTAGAATTCGTCAGGGTTGACTGCACCCTGTACGACGGTTTCGCCCAGGCCATAGGCGCCAGTGATGAACACCACGTCGCGGAAGCCCGACTCGGTGTCGAGGGTGAACATCACCCCGGCAGTGCCGGTTTCCGAGCGGACCATGCGCTGCACGCCGGCAGACAGGGCCACCAGCTTGTGGTCGAAGCCCTGGTGCACGCGGTAGGCGATGGCGCGGTCGTTGAACAGCGAAGCGAACACTTCCTTGGCCGCGCGGATCACGTTATCGACGCCGCGGATGTTGAGGAAGGTTTCCTGCTGGCCGGCGAACGAGGCGTCCGGCAGGTCTTCAGCGGTAGCCGAGGAACGCACGGCAACGGCCATGTTGTCGTTGCCGGCGGCCATTTCGGCGAAGGCCGTACGGATTTCCGAATCCAGGCGTGGCGGGAATTCGGCTTCCATGACCCACTGGCGAATCTGCGCGCCGGTCTTGGTCAGGGCATTGATGTCGTCAACGTCCAGCGCGTCGAGCGCGGCGTGAATGCGGTCGTTCAGCCCACTCTGCTCGAGAAAGTCACGGTACGCCTGAGCCGTAGTGGCAAAGCCGCCCGGCACCGACACGCCGGCACCGGCGAGGTTACTGATCATCTCGCCCAGGGATGCGTTCTTGCCCCCCACATGCTCCACATCATGGACGCCGAGCTTATCGAGGGAAACTACGTACTCTACCAAGGTGATCTCTCCACTAACTGTGTTGGAAAAGCTCAAAAGGCGCCCGCCTGTCTTCTATGACTTGGCCGGGCGTTTGTGGCCTGTACCTGGAAAATAGGCGCTGCAAATGTGGCAGAATGTCGACAGCCGCATTCGGCAAACCGAACTTATCATATCCAAGAATCGTCATCAGCTTAAGGCCCAGATCGCAAATGAAACGAACCGCGTTCTTCATCTCCGACGGCACCGGTATCACTGCCGAAACCCTGGGCCAGAGTTTGCTCGCGCAATTTGAGAGCATTCCCTTCAACAAATTCACCCGTCCTTACATCGATTCGCCGGACAAAGCGCGGGCCATGGTCCAGCAAATAAACGCTGCGGCCGAGCGGGATGGGGTCCGCCCGATCATCTTCGACACCATTGTCAACCAGGACATCCGCGAGATCCTGGCGACGTCGAATGGCTTCATGATCGACATCTTTTCTTCGTTTTTATCCCCACTTGAGCAGGAATTGATCGCCCATTCGTCGTATTCCGTGGGCAAATCCCACTCGATTGGTGGCAATTCCAACTACATGGAACGCATCGAGGCGGTGAATTTCGCCCTGGATAACGACGATGGTGCACGCACCCACTACTACGACAAAGCCGACCTGATTCTGGTTGGCGTGTCGCGTTGCGGCAAAACCCCAACCTGCCTGTACATGGCCATGCAGTTCGGCATCCGTGCCGCCAATTACCCGCTGACCGAGGACGACATGGAGCGCCTGCAGCTGCCGGCGGTGCTGAAAAAGCACCACAGCAAGCTGTTCGGCCTGACCATCGACCCCGACCGCCTCACCGCCATCCGCCACGAACGCAAGCCCAACAGCCGTTATTCCAGCTTTGCCCAGTGCGAATTCGAAGTGCGTGAAGTGGAAAGCCTGTTCCGCAGGGAGAACATTCCCAATATCAATTCCACGCATTTTTCGGTGGAAGAGATTTCCGCCAAGATCCTGGTCGAAAAAGGCGTGGAGAGACGGTTCAAGTAACGGCCCCGCCCCCCCTGTAGGAGCGGGTTTACCCGCGAAAGGGCCGGCCCTGCTGGCCAATCTCCAGCGGCCGTTCACCGTTGCCGCCGCCACCGTATTCGCGGGTAAACCCGCTCCTACACGGAGGAGAAAACGCATCAGGGGTTGGGCCCAGCTCGGTGGTTTGGCACAGGTCGCTGTAGGAGCGGGTTCACCCGCGAAAGGGCCAGCCCAGGCATACAAAAAAAGCCCCGGCATCACTGCCGGGGCTTTGTTTTACCTCACCACAAGGCTCAGGACGGCACCACCGCTGCCTGCCCGCTCATGGCCAGGTCGACCAGCTCGCGGTTGGCCACCGCGTACATCGCATAGTCAGTGCCCGTGGCATTGCGCAGGTCGTCGAGCATGGCGCGCCAACGCTCCACCATTCCCCGATGCTGCTCTGACCACAGCGCCACGCGGGCATCCATGTCTTGCGGTGCATCGGCCATCTGCAGGACCGAAATGGTGATCGCCCGCTGCTGCAAGTCGATATCGTCGCGGAATGCCTCGCGCGCCAGCGCCTGCCAGTTGTTTTCCACCGGCAGGTTGCTGATTTCCTGCAGGTACCAGGTCAGGTCCAGCGCGCTGCCCACGGCGAAGAATGCCTTGGCCACCTGCGCAGGCTCATGGCCGGTAACGTCGGCCGCTTCAATGATCGGCAGCAGGGTGTACAGGTGGCTGGTACCCGCCACCATACGCGCCAGCAACTCCGGCACACCGGCGTCGACAAAGCCTTGGTAGCGCACCATCCAGCGTTCGCGGGTGGGGCCTTCGAGCAGCTCATCCAGCTTCAGACCCAACTGCGCAATCTTCGGCCCGAAGTGCGCGGTATCGCGCCCGGCGTCCTGTTCGTTACGGCGGCTTCGCAGGAACCAGCGGGTGGCACGGCGGCCCAGGCGCATCAGCTCGTCCATCAGGGTAAGCTGGATTTCCGCCGGCACCTGATAGTCCAGCGCCTCGATCTGGCGGAACCAGTGCGGCAGGTGGAAGATGTCGCGCACGATCACGTAAGCACCGGCCACGTTGGCCGGGCTCATGCCGGTCGACTCCTTCAGGCGCTGGACGAAGGTGATACCCATGTTGTTGACCAGGTCGTTGGCGATCTGGGTGCTGACAATTTCGCGCTTCAGGCGGTGGCGGCGCATGGCCTCGGCGAACTTGCTGACCAGGGACGGCGGGAAAGCGGTTTCCATGTCACGGGTCAGGTAGTCGTCGTCCGGCACCAGCGACTTGAGCAGTTGCTCCTTGAGGTCGATCTTGCTGTACGAGATCAGCACCGACAGCTCGGCGCGGGTCAGGCCGTGGCCGGCAGCCAGGCGTTCGGCCAACTGCTCTTCGGACGGCAGGAATTCGATGGCACGGTCCAGCTTGCCCCGCGCCTCGAGGTCGGCCATCAGGCGCTTGTACTCGGCAATCCGCTCGCGGGCGCGGCGGGCAGCCAGCGACAATGCCTGGGTCTGCTTGTAGTTGTTGCCCAGTACCAGCCCGGCGACTTCGTCGGTCATGCTGCCCAGCAGCTGGTTGCGCTGCTTCTCGGTCATGTCGCCACCCTGCACCACTTCGTTGAGCAGGATCTTGATGTTGACCTCGTGGTCGGAGCAGTCCACGCCGCCGGCGTTGTCGATGAAGTCGGTGTTGGTGGCGCCGCCGTTCAGGCCGAACTCGACGCGGCCAAGCTGGGTCATGCCCAGGTTGCCGCCCTCGCCCACCACCTTGCAGCGCAGTTCGTTACCGTTGACCCGCAGCGCATCGTTGGCCTTGTCGCCGACATCGGCGTGGCTCTCCGTACTGGCCTTGACATAGGTCCCGATGCCACCGTTCCACAGCAGGTCTACCGGGGCCTTGAGCAGCGCATTGAGCAACTCGGTCGGGGTCAGGCGGTCGGCTTCGATGGCGAAGCGCTCTTTCATCTGCGGGCTGATGGCGATGCTCTTGGCACTGCGCGGGAAGATCCCGCCGCCTTCGGACATGATGCTGGTGTCGTAGTCGCTCCAGGCCGAGCGCGGCAGGTCGAACAGGCGCTTACGTTCAGCGAAGCTGGAAGCGGGCTCCGGGTTGGGATCGATGAAGATATGCAGGTGGTTGAACGCGGCCACCAGTTGCAGCTTGTCGGACATCAGCAGGCCATTGCCGAACACGTCGCCGGCCATATCGCCCACACCAATGACGGTGATCGGGTCTTCCTGCACGTTGATGCCGCGCTCGCGGAAGTGGCGCTGCACGCCCACCCAGGCACCGCGCGCGGTAATGCCCATCTTCTTGTGGTCATAACCGGCCGAGCCGCCGGAAGCAAAAGCATCGCCCAGCCAGAAACCGTAGTCGATAGCGATGCCGTTGGCGATGTCGGAGAAGGTCGCGGTGCCTTTGTCGGCCGCTACCACCAGGTACGGGTCGTCATCGTCATGGCGCACCACGTTGGCCGGCGGCACCACGCCACCGTCCTTGAGGTTGTCGGTGATGTCGAGCAGGCCGGAAATGAAGATGCGGTAGCACGCCACGCCTTCGGCGGCAATCTCGTCACGGCTGCCGCCCAGCGGCAGGCGACGCGGCAGGAAACCACCCTTGGCGCCGACCGGCACGATGACCGAGTTCTTCACCTGCTGGGCTTTCACCAGCCCCAGCACTTCGGTACGGAAGTCCTCTTCGCGGTCGGACCAGCGCAGGCCACCACGGGCAACGTTGCCAAAGCGCAGGTGCACGCCCTCGACGCGTGGCGAATAGACGAATATCTCGAACTTTGGCACCGGTTTGGGCAGTTCGGGGATCAGCTTGGGGTTGAACTTGAAGCTGAAGTACGACTTGTTCTGGCCGTTTGCGTCGGGCTGGTAGAAGTTGGTACGCAGGGTGGCCTTGATCAAGTCCAGGTAGCGCCGCAGGATGCGGTCTTCGTTGAGCACCTGCACGTCGTCCAGGGCGCTCAGGATGGCCTGTTCCAGGCGCTGCTGCTTGTCGTCAAGGTCGTCCTGGGTAAGCTTGCGCGCCAGGTAGAAGCGGGTCTTGAACAACCGGGTCAGCTCACGGGCGATGTCGGTGTGGTTGTTCAGGGTGCTGGCGATATAGCCCAGATCGAAGCCCAGACGGATCTGTTTCAGGTAACGGGCGTAGGCACGCAGCAAGGCCACGTCGCGCCACGGCAAGCCGGCGGTGAGCACCAGGCGGTTGAAAGCGTCGTTCTCGGCGTCACCACGGACGATGTGGATGAAGGCGTCCTGCAGGGTGTCGTTGAGCTGCTGGATGTCCAGGCTCAGGCCTTCGCTGTAGGTGAAGGCGAAGTCGTGGATCCAGTATTCACGGCCATTGGCATGGCGCAGGCGATACGGGAACTCGCCGAGCACGCGCAGGCCGAGGTTTTCCAGGATCGGCAGCACGTCGGACAGCGCCAGCGGGGTGTCGGCGTGGTACAGCTTGCAGTGCAGGATGCGCTCGCCCACCTGGGTCAACGGCTGGTAGAAGCTCATTGCCAGCGGCTTGCTTTCCGACAGGTTCAGCACATGCTGCAGGTCGACCACCGCCGAGTGCGCGGCGAAGCGCTCGCGGTATCCGGCCGGGAAGCCTTTGGGGAAATCGGCGAGGATGTTGGTGCCTTGGGCTTCGCCGAAGTTCTCCACCACCAGTGCCGAGTAGTCGTCATGCCACGAGCGGCAGGCCTGGATGACTTCGCGTTCCAGCTGCTGCGGGTCGATGTCGATACGGTTCTTGGGGTCGACCCGCAGAATCAGTTGCACACGGGCCAGTACCGATTCGGAGAAGAAGGTCCAGAACTCGCAGTCGCTGGCCTTCAGGCGCTCCATCAGCACCTGCTGGATCTTCTGCCGCACTTCGGTGGAGTAGATTTCCCGCGGGACGTAGGCCAGGCAGTAGCAGAAGCGGCCATACGGGTCTTTGCGCAGGAACACGCGGATCTTGTTGCGCTCCTGGATCTGCACGATTGCCATGACCGTGCTGAACAGCTCGTCGATCGGCGTCTGGAACAGGTCGTCGCGCGGCAGCACTTCCAGCACCTGGGCCAGTTCCTTGCCCAGGTGGGCCTTGGGATCGAAGCCCGAACGGCGCTCGACTTCGGCCACCTTCACGCGGATGTACGGAATGGCATGCACGCTTTCGCCATACACCGACGAGGTGTACAGCCCCATGAAGCGGTGCTCCTTGATGACCTTGCCGTCGGCGTCCAGCTGGCGGATCGACACATAGTCCGGGTAGGCCGGGCGATGCACGCGGCTGGGCAGCGCAGCCTTGGCGAACGACAGCAGCAGCGGCTCGTTTAGGTAGGCCACAGCGTAGTCTTCGATGCGCAGCTCTTCTGCGGTCAGGCCCACGCGCAGACGGCGCGGCAAGCCGAGGAACGACTGCTCGTCGTAGACCATCTGGCCGCCATCGGCGTCGCCCTTGACGGTGAATTCTTCATAGCCCAGGAAGGTGAAGTGGTTATCCAGCAGCCACTCGAGGAAGGCCTTGACTTCGCCCTTCTCGTTTTGGGCAGGACCAAAGCCGGTCTGTTCCACCTGCGCCACCACTTCACGCAGCTTGGCCTTCATCGGCTCGAAGTCGGCCACCACCACCCGTACCTCGGCCAGCACCTGCTCGATCTCGCGGGTCAGCACTGTCAGCTCGGCGGCATTGGCGCAGCGGTCGATCTCCAGGTACATCAGTGACTCGTAGCGCACGCCCTCGCCCTGGGTGCCCTTGGGCAGCAGTTCCAACAGCTCGCCCTTGGCGCCACGGCGCACGCTGAGCACGGTGGTTTGCAGGGTGTGGATGCTGTAGCCACGGCGGTTGAGCTCGGTACGCACCGAGTCGACCAGGAACGGCAAGTCATGGTGCAACACTTCGACCACGGTATGGGTCGACTGCCAGCCATTGCGTTCGTAATCAGGGTTGTACACCCGCACTTGCGGGTATTCGGGGTCGAAACGCTCGATGATGCGCCAGGCTGAAAGGGTGCAGCCGGCCAGGTCGGAAAGCCTGCGCTGGGTGAGTTCGTCCAGAGAGATGATGCCGAAGAACTGCTCGGCGAACAGCGCCACTTGTGGCAGGGACTGCTCGCTGATGTGCTGCGCCAGGGCCGCTTGCAGTTGATGCTGGAAGTCGGCTTTGCTGGCTGCGGTGAAGAACGCCATCTGTGGTACTCCGCTTGGGCTTTGTAATAATTGAAGCGTCGCTGCGTGCGCCGTGTACGGATCAACGATAGCCAACCCGTGGCATGACGGACGGTAAAAACCAGACGTTGAACGTGCGCAGGCACGCCCAGGGCTCGCCGAAGCTTAACGACTGATCGGTCATCTACGCTTGCAGCGCTGCGACAATTTCGGTCAAGGGGCGGTAACTTTACGTTTATACCTGTACGCAAGACTGTCAGAATTCCCTTCCGTTTCCTTTGACCCGAGCCTGCTCATGCAAATCAACACCGCCCTGCTGTTCGCCACCCCTTGCGATGACGAGGAAGACAACATGGCGACCCTGTGCTGCCACAGCGACAAGGGTCAGATGTTCCTGCTTACCCGTTACCCGGACGAGGACACCGTCGACCTGACGCTGGATGACGAGCCGTCGACGCTGGATGGCCTTAAAGTGACCCTGAGCGCCAAGCGCCTGCTGATCGAAGTGGCGGCCGGCGACCGGGACGCGCTGAAGGGGGATGAAGCACTGGAAATCAACCTGACCAGCGAGCTGAGTGACATGGATGAAGTGAAGGAAACCCTGGAGAACATCCTGGCCGGTACTGGAACCTTGGTCTGCGAGCTTTGAACCCTGCCCCTGCCTAGTGGGAGCGCGGTCCCTGTGGGAGCAACTGTCTTGCTCAACTTCTAAAAGCTGGCGCGATCCCTGTGGGAGCGGCCTTGTGTCGCGATAGGGCCGCGCAGCGGCCCCAGGATCTCGACATCATGCATAGATTGCTGGGGCCGCTTTGCGCCCCTATCGCGACACAAGGCCGCCCCCACAATGATCAGGCCAGCGCCTGTTGCATCTCTTTGGCCTGCACCCGCAACGCCTCGCAAAACGGCTCCACCGCTGCCGATGCCGGCCGATGGTCCGGGCGTATCAGCATCACCTGATAGGGCACCGAAACCCGTAACCTGCGGATCGGCAACCCGCCTTGCGCCGCCTCCAGCCCGCTCAGTGGGTTGATGATCGCCACCCCCAGGCCTTGCCTGACCATGGCGCACACCGAAGCGGCACTGGTGGTCTCGATGACCGTGCGGCGGTTAACCCCGGCCGCACGAAAGTGCTGATCCAGACGCTGGCGGTAGGTATCCAGGCTGGCCAGGTTGATGAAATCGACCTCATGGAAATCACTCAGCTCCAGTTCAGCCTTCACCTGCATCGGGTGATGCTCGGGCAACACGCACACCATGTTGGCACTGAACAGCAATTCACCATACGCGCCGCGCGGTATCTGTTCGACTTCAGTCAGGCCAAGGTCATGCTGCTGGGCAACCAGTGACTCCTCCAGCAAAGGCGACTCCTGCGCCAGAATGCTCACACTCACGCCGCTGTGCTGCTGGTGAAAGCGCTGGCAGGCCTTGGGCAACAAGGTTTGCGAGAACAGCGGCAGGCAGGTGATGGCCAGCCGGCCCTGCTCGAAGTTGCGGATGGCCTGGGCAAAGCGATCGATCCGCTCCAGCCCGACGTAGGCGCGCTCGACCTCTTCGATCAACAGCAGCGCCTGGGCCGTCGCCACCAGGCGCCCGCCCTCGCGCTCGAACAGGTTCAGGCCAGTCACCTGCTCCAGCCGCGCCAGTTCGCGGCTGACAGTCGGCTGCGAGGTGAACAGCAGGCGCGCCGCACCGGTGACACTACCAGCGGCCATGATGGCGCGGAACACTTCGATGTGGCGGACGGACAGTTTCACGGCAGCACCCGGTGAGTCGACAATGGGTATATCAGATATGAATGACTGGCAGAAAAATAGCTATTTTTCTGAATCCACGCTTTGATTCATCCTCGTGGCCTTCCTTATCCGAGTAGCGCCACCATGACCGCACCCTTCACCCTTCTGGCCGAGGCGGTTCGCCAGCACGGCTCGCCGCTTTGGGCGTACGACGCCAGCACCATCGCCGAGCGTGTCGAGCAGTTGAACGTATTCGACACCGTGCGCTTCGCCCAGAAAGCCAACCCCAACCTGCATGTGTTGCGCCTGATGCGCGCCCATGGCCTGGTGCTGGACGCCGTGTCGCTGGGTGAGATGGAACGGGCCTTCGCCGCGGGTGCGAGCGTGGACGGTGACCCTGCCGGCGTGGTGCTGACCTGCGACGCGCTGGACCGCCCCACCCTGGAGCGCGTGGTGGCGTCAAAGATCGAAGTCAATGCCGGCTCCATTGACATGCTGCGCCAACTGGGTGAACGCTCGCCCGGCCACCGCGTGTGGATCCGCATCAACCCGGGCTTCGGCCATGGTCACAGCCGCAAGACCAATACCGGCGGCGAAAACAGCAAGCATGGCATCTGGCACGAAGAGCTGGACGAGGCGCTGGCGTGCATCAAGGCCCATGGCCTGCACCTGGTGGGCGTGCACATGCACATTGGTTCCGGGGTGGACTACCAGCACCTGGAACAGGTGGCCCGCTCGATGATCGAGCTGATCGGCCGCCTGGGCGTGGACATCGAGGCGTTCTCCATCGGCGGCGGGCTTTCCACGCCTTACCGCAGCACCGACAAACCGGTCGACCTGCAGCGTTATGCGCAGACCTGGGCGGTGGCGCGCAAGGAGATCGAAGCGATGCTCGGCCACCCGGTGCGCATGGAGATCGAACCCGGGCGCTTCCTGGTGGCGGAGTCGGGCTACCTGGTGGCCGAAGTCCGTGCCGTGAAACAGGTGGGGCGCAATACCTTCGTCATGATCGATGCCGGCTTCAACGACCTGATGCGCCCGGCGATGTACGGCGCCTACCACGGCATGACCCTGCTCGATGCCGATGGCCAGGCAGTAGATCGCCCGCGCCAGCCGACCGTCGTGGCCGGGCCGTTGTGTGAATCGGGTGACGTGTTCACTCAGGATGACCAGGCGCTGACCCCGCAGGACCTGCCTCAGGCACAGGTGGGCGACCTGCTGGTGATCCACGATGCCGGGGCCTATGGCGCGTCGATGTCGTCGAACTACAACAGCCGGCCGCTGCTGCCGGAGTTCCTGATCGAGAACGGTGCCCTGCGGATGATCCGCCGGCGCCAGACGGTGCAGGACCTGCTGAGCCTGGAGGCCGGGTTCTAACCACTGCCCTGCAAGCCTGCACGACTCTTTGTGGGAGCGGCCTTGCGTCGCGATAGGGCTGCACAGCAGCCCCACAAATGTAGCCGTGATGCCGAAACCCGGGCCGATTTGCGGCCCAATCGCGACGCAAGGCCGCTCCCACAGGGTGTGTGCTCGCGGTCCTTGCAATAAGCCCCGCCTCTCGCGACAATGCGATCAATTCCCATTAATATTGCGGTCTTGACGCCATGGCAACGCTCGATCCCCAGGCCCTGCACGAGCTGTACAGCGAAAACAACAGCTGGCTGAAGGGCTGGCTGCGCGCCCGCCTGGGCAACGCCGCCGACGCTTCCGACCTGGCGCACGACACGTTCTTGCGGGTAATGACCGCGCGTAACCCGTTGCCGATCCGTGAGCCGCGCAGCTACCTCAGCGCTATCGCCCGCGCCCTTCTGATAGACAAAGCTCGCCGTCGCATCATCGAAAAAGCTTACCTGCAGGCGCTGGCCCTGCGTCCGGAACCGGTAGAGGTGTCGCCGGAGGTGCGCTTGTCCATCATAGAGATGCTGGTGGCCGTGGACAGCCTGCTCGACGAACTCGGCGCCAAGACCCGCGCCATCTTCCTTGCCGTTCAACTCGAAGGCCTGACCTACGGCGCTGCGGCCGAGCGCTTCGGCGTGTCGATCACCACCGTGAAGAATCACCTGATCAAGGCCATGACTCGCTGCCTGCTGGCAGTCGAAGGCTGACGCCCATGGATCTCAAGACACTCGAAGCCGCTGCCACCTGGTATGTTCAGCTCAACGACGGCGCCAATAGCGAGGCCCGCACCCAGGCCTGGCGACAGTGGCTGCAGGCCAGCCCCCTGCACGCAGCCGCCTGGGCGCGGGTAGAAAAGCTGCAGCAGCAATGGGCCATGGTGCCGCCGCAGGCGGCGCTGTCCGGCCTTGGCGCGGCCCAGGCGCAGCGGCGTGACGTGCTGAAAGTGCTGGGCCTGCTGATGGCCATGGGGGGCGGCAGCTGGCTGGCGGCCGAGCAGGTGCCCTATCGTGCCTTGCTGGCCCAGCACAGTACCCGCAGCGGCGAGCGCCGCGCCCTGCACCTGGAGGATGGTTCACAGCTGGAACTGAACGTGGATACCGCGCTGGATGTGCGCTACGCCACAAAGGTGAGGGCGATTCAGCTGTATCAGGGGGAAATTCTGGTGCGTCCGGTCAGCGATCGTCAGCAGCGCCCGTTTATCGTGCACACCGATGACGGCAGCGTACTGGCCCGCAGTACCGCGCTCAGCGTCCGCAAACTGGCGCAGGAGACCCGCGTGGGTGTGCTTGAGGCCAGCGTCGAAGTTCGCCCCCTGCGCCACCCTGATCGAGTGCTGCGACTGCACGCTGGCCAGCAAGTGAGTTTTGATCAGGATGTCGTCCTCGACGCCCATGCCCTCCCCGCCGATTCCACGGCCTGGTTGCAAGGCATGCTCAGCGTGAACGACTGGCGCCTTGGCGATTTCCTCGAAGAACTGGGGCGCTATCGTCCAGGTGTGCTGCGCTGTGCCTCGTCGATCCAGGCCATGAGCATTTCCGGTGCGTTCCGCATTGACGACACCGATATCGCCCTGGCCAACCTGCCGAAAACCTTGCCCGTGAAAGTGCGCTACTTAAGCCGCTACTGGGTGAGTGTGGAGCCCGCCTGAGCAACTGCGGGAAAACTTTCGCCGCAATCTTGCTGATTTCTATTCTCGTCCGTCCCTGACACAAGCCGCGACGACAGCGACTTTCTGCCATGACTCGGAAGGACCACGAAATGCCACACCTGCACCCTACCCCAGCAACCAAGCTCAGCCAGGCCGTCCGCCTGGTGCTGTTCGGCATGTCCCTGGCCAGCGCGCCCGGCCTGCTGCTGGTGCCTGCCCAGGCAATGGCCCAAAGCCAGGCCACCTACCATGTCCCCGCTGGCTCACTGGGCAACGCCATCACCCAGTTTGGCGTACAGGCGGGTGTGACCATTTCGTTCGACACCGCACAGACGCGCAACCTCGACAGCGCGGGCCTGGAAGGCAGCTTCAGTGTCGAGGAAGGTCTGGCGCGGCTGCTGGGCAACAGTGGCCTGCAGGCGCAGCGTCAGGGTAATGGTGGCTATGTGCTGGTCGCTGCGCAAAACGGCTCGGCCATGGAACTGGCGCCGATGAACATCGACGCCAACCGCCTGGATGCGACCAGCGAAGGCACCCAGTCCTACGCCGCCCGTGCCATCACCATCGGCAAGGGCGTACACACGCTGAAAGAAACCCCGCAGTCGGTCACCGTGATGACCCGCAAGATGCTCGACGACCAGAACCTCAACACACTGGAGCAGGTACTGGACAAGACCCCGGGCATCACCGTGTATGACTCGCCCATGGGCGGCAAGTATTTCTATTCCCGTGGTTTCAACCTGGATGGCCAGTACCAGTACGACGGCGTGCCCTTGGACGTGGGCGGCAACTACGTGCAGGCCAACAGCTTTTCCAGCGACATGGCGTTCTATGACCGCGTCGAGGTGCTTAAAGGTGCGGCCGGCATGATGAAAGGCTCTGGCTCCTCCGCCGGGGGCGTCAACTTCGTGCGCAAACGGGGGCAGGAAAAAGCCGCCACCACCGTCACCCTGTCAGCCGGCAGCTGGGACAACTACCGCGGGCAAGTGGACGTGGGCGGCCCGCTGAACGCGTCGGGCACCGTGCGGGGGCGCGCCGTGGCGACGCTGCAGGACCGCCAGTACTTCTATGACACGGCCAAGCGCCAGGACCAGATACTGTACGGCGCCATCGACTGGGACGTCACGGCCGACACCACCGTGGGCGCTGGCCTGGCTTACGAGGATGTCGATGCCACCCCTTGCTACGCCGGCCTGCCACGCTACGCCGATGGCAGTGACCTGAAGCTGTCGCGCTCCACCTGCCTGGGGGCCAGCTGGAACGACATGCAAAGCCAGCGTATTACCGGCTTTGCCGACCTCAAGCACCGCTTCAACGATGACTGGACCCTGAACTTCGCCTCGATCTACACCCACAACACCCAGGACATCGAATACGCTTATTCCGAAGGCACGGTACCCGTCGGCGCCAGCACCGCCAGCATGAACGTCCGGGCCGGCCGTTTCGACTACGACCAGGACGACTACGGCTTCGATAGCTATGTCGATGGCAAGTTCGAGGCGTTCGGCCTGCAGCACGAGCTGATCATGGGTGTCAACGCCAGCCGACAGAAAACCCATGATTACTTCGCGCTGATGCTGCTGGACGGCAAGCAGGACCCGTTCAACCCATCCGCGAACTTCACACACCCGTCCAAGGCCGATTACCTGGTCAACCCGAGCCGCGGTGGCAGTGTGCCAACCGATACCACTACCACCCAGTACGGCACTTACGCCAACCTGCGCCTGAAACTGGCAGAGCCACTGACCTTGGTGCTGGGCGCGCGGGTCAGCTGGTACCGTAACAAGAGCGACTCCTATACCCAGTTCTACGATTACTGGGTGCATAATCGCAGCCAGGAAAACGGTCAGGTCACGCCGTTTGCCGCCGTGCTGTACGACCTGAACGAGCAGTGGACCGCCTATGCCAGCTACGCCGACATCTTCCAGCCACAGAGCGACAAGGTGAATGCCGAGCGGCAGGCGTTACAGCCAAAGACCGGCGCCAACTATGAAGTCGGCATCAAGGGCGAGCTGCTCGACGGCGCGTTGAACACCTCCTTCAACCTGTTCCGCACTGTCGAGAATCACCGCGCAGAAACGGACTACGTCGATACCTGCCCCTCAGGCGACGGGTATTGCTACAACGACAGCGGCAAGGTACGCGCACAGGGGTTCGAAGCCGAGATCAGCGGCTCGCCGATCGAGCGGTTGCAGCTGTTGGCGGGCTACACCTACACCCAGACGAAGTACCTGAGTACCATCGAAGACACTGACCCGACCGAGCTGACCTTCACCTCCAGCTTCATCCCACGGCACATGCTCAAGGTATGGGGTGACTACCAGCTGGGCGGTGCTCTGGAGCGCTGGACCCTCGGCGCAGGCCTGAACAGCCAGAGCGAGAACTTCCGAACCACCGGCACTACCCGTGTCGAGCAGGCGGGCTACACCGTGTGGAACGGCCGTGTGCAGTACCGCCTCGACCCGAACTGGACTGTCGCGCTCAACGGCAACAACCTGTTCGACAAGAAGTACTACGCCACCATCGGCGCGCCGGCGTGGGGCAACTTCTATGGTGAACCGCGCAATTTCATGGTGACATTGCAAGGGGCGTTCTGAAGTACTTTCCGGGGAACGATCGGGCCGCTTTGCGGCCCTGTCTGGATGCGGACCGTATTTAAAATAGCGACCAGGGTGGCGCCTCCACCCAGTAACGATGGGCCTGCCCCGTGACAGCGGACGGGTTGACGTGAAAGGCGATGAAAACCCTGGTAACGTCAACGATACCGCTTAATCAGAAATTTCCTACGCACCTATCGGAAGCGCAATGCTCCTTTGAGAAGTGATTCCTCGCTAGTGTCCAGCCTCGGGTCGAATGCAACGCTTGCATGCATTTGATGATCATCCCTGCTCGCTGGAGCTATACATGGACTCGTTGAAAGAAACCCTCGAACTGTGCAGGCGCATCACCTCCGGCTACCGCCCGGCCCTGCGCAACAGCCCCGTCGCCGACTGCACCCGCCGCTTCGAACTGCTGCCCCTGCGCTACGCCGCCGTCGGCGGCAACCCGGCACAACGTGCCC